>NZ_LJCP01000007.1:300000-390112 GCF_001399755.1 Thiohalorhabdus denitrificans
CTGGTGAGCCCGTGGTCCCCGCTTTCGTCCACATAGACGATGTAGTCGCTGAATTCTCTCAACCCTAGGCCGCCCGGTATTCACCTTCCTCGTTCTGCTGCGCCTGCCCTAGGGCCTCCAGGGTGTCCAGCAGCTCCGCCACTTTCTTCTTCTGCGCCCGGTGGAACTGGCGGGCCACCACCTCCGGCTCCACGGGGGTGGTGGCGCCCTCCAGCACCTCCCGCACGGCCTGGATCTGCTCCGGCAGGGTCTTGGGCCAGGAGCGCTTCTTGGCCTGGGTGGTGGCCATTTTCTCGGCCTGCTCCTCCACCATCTCCGCCTGGGTGGGGGCGCGGCCCTCGGGGTTCTGGTAGTCCGGCCGCAGCCAGCGGATGTGGCCCCGCTTCTCCTCCTCGGCCCGCTCGGCGTTGAGCGCCGCCAGGCGCCCGAGCAGCTCCTCCTCGGCCTCGGCCTGCTCGGGGTCCAGGTCGGTGCGGGGGGTGGTGCCGCCGGGCTTGCCCACCAGGGCCGGGGCCAGGTCGCTCCAGCCGTAGGCCGCCAGGACGGCCTCGTCCAGGCGATCGTGGAGGTCGGCGAGGACGGAGACCAGGCCCTGGTCGTAAGCGGCCCGCTCCGCCCGGGTCAGCTCCTCCCCGGCGCGGAGCTTGTCCAGGGCGTTGTACATACCGGTGAGGGTGAGGTCGGGGTGCTCGGCCTGCTGGCGCTTGCGGTGGGCGTCCAGCTCCGCGGCCAGATCCCGGATGCGCTGGCGGGAGACCTCGTCGGTTTCCGGAAATGGGAAGGTCTGGAAGCAACGAGTGTTCACATAAACTAAATCATTTCCAACGCCCAGCCTACTTCCAGAAGCTAAGGACCAGCGGGCATGAGTCCGACTAGAAAGAATTCCTAAATCAAATGAATCGCTTAATGCTATATTGAAGAGCTTATTATCGGGCAAAACATTCTTGTCCAAGAAAACAAAGGTTCGGTGCTTTGTATTTTCAAGAGTTGCAATATAGCGGTCTAGCCCATCTAACATTTCCCGAAGGTCAGGTCTCGGTTTCCCGAATTGCCACCAATTTTTGGCATATTCGGCTCCGTCCTTGGTGTGCCCTTTTGCCTCTCGCTCCGGTTTTACTCGCTCGGCGATCCATTGATATACCGCGGGGAAACGGCGTCGCACCTCCTCTTCTTCAAGGCCGTAAAGGTCAATTACCAGCACCCCACGGGGTCGTTGGGTAAGATCCCGCCCATTACGGTATTGGCGAATATGTTTTTCTAGACCCGGTGTGGAGCCGAGGCCGAGTTCTTTTGCTTGGTCTGGCGTAACAATGAAACCAGAGCCAACAAGGGTTACCCCCCGGTTTCCTATGCCAGAATTAGCCTCCAAGGGAATAGCGCCCGAGACATCAGCACCTACCGTCAGGTCTGGATGTAATTTCCCGCTACGAGTAGCAAGTTCAACAGTAACTCCCTCCTCCCGGGCGGATTTTTCGGAAATAACCCAAGCCAAAGTTCCCAAGGACCCCCCAGCTTCCCCCACGGTCATGGCGATGCGCACGTCGGCGCCGTCGGCACTGTCCACCCAGGGGTGGTTGGGGATGGCGTAGGCCAGGGACAGGGGCGCCTTGGCCCGCATGTGGTGCTCCAGGACCCGGCGGTTGAAGGTCTGGGGGAGACTGTTCGTGGTGATCAGCCCGAAACGGCGGATCTCCCCGGCCCGGGCCAGTTCGGCCGCCTTGTGCCACCAGTACATGACGAAATCGGCGGATTCCGGCACCTCCTCCCAGACTTCCCGTAGGGCCTCCACGTAGCCGTCGCCGAGGGCCATGCGCATCCGCTTGTTGCCGATGAACGGCGGATTCCCCACCACGAAGTCGGCCGCCGGCCATTCGGCCTTGCGGGGGTTGGTGTAGCGGTGGACGGGCACCCGGGCGGTCTCGTCCGGCACCCGCTCCCCGGTGGTGGGGTGGGTGGTGTAGGTCACGCCGTCCCAGTGGGTGAGGGCCTGGCCGGCGTCGTCGGTGACGAGCACGGCCTCGTCGTAGTCGAGCACCGCGTCGCGGCACTCGATGTTGTGGAAGTCCTTGAGCACCGGCTCCTCGGGGGACACGTCGCCGCGGGTGCGCAAGTGCCACTGGAGGAAGCCGATCCAGAGCACGGAGTCGGTGATCTCCGCGGCCCGGGGGTTGGTCTCCAGGCCGAGGAGCTGGTGGGGATCCACGGTGACGCCGGACAGCTCCAGTAGGCCCTGGGTCTCGCCCAGGTCCTCCAGGGCGTTCAGGACCTCGCCCTCCAGGCGCTTCATGTGCTCCAGGGTGACGTAGAGGAAGTTGCCGGAGCCGCAGGCGGGGTCCAGGACCCGCACCTCGCACAGACGGCGGTGGAAGGCCTGGACGGTCTCCACCGCTTCCTGGGGCTTGCCCTGGGCCTCCAGGTTGTAGGCGGCGGCCTGGACGTTGCGCCAGTCCTCGCGCAGGGGCTCGATGACCGTGGGGAGGACCAGGCGCTCCACGTAGGCGCGGGGGGTGTAGTGGGCGCCGAGCTTGTGGCGCTCGGTGGGGTCCAGGGCGCGCTCCAGGAGGGTGCCGAAGATGGCCGGCTCCACGTGGCGCCAGTCCGCCTGGGCCGCCTCCAGGAGCTGGCCGATGCGGTCCCGGTCCAGGGGGAGCACGGTGGGCTCGGCGAACAGGCCGCCGTTGAAGCGCAGCACCTTGTCGCGGATGGTGGTGGAGAACTCCGAGCCGGTGTTCATGTCCCGCCACAGGCCCTGGAGCAGCGCGGTGAAGCCCTCGGGGTGGTCCTGGGCCTCCGCCAGCAGCCGGGTGAAGCTCTCCCGGGGCAGCAGGCCCACGTCCTCGGCGAACATGGTGAACAGGCAGCGCATGAGGAAGCCGCTGGCCACCTCGGCGGCGTGGCCGTCCGCCTCCAGGGAGCGGGCCAGCACCGCCAGGCGGTCGGCCACCTCCTGGGTGACCCGGGCCGATTGCCGGGCCGGGTCCAGGGCCATGGGGTCCATCCAGGCTAGGTACAGGCGCCGGCGGATGGCCGGGTCGCGCAGGTCCTCCAGGGAGATGCGGTGGCTGCGAGGATCGGGGAAGGGGGTGTAGGTGGCCCCGGAGCGGGAGAACTCCGAGTACAGCTCGATGGAACGGCCCACGTCGGTGACGATCACCAGGGGCGGCCGGCCCTCCTCGATGGGCAGGGCCCGGGCGTAGCGCTCCGCCTGGGAGCGGGCGCGGAGCAGGGCCTTGTCCAGGCGCTCGGATTCGCCCTGCTCGCCGGTGCCCTTGGCCTCCAGGACGAAGCAGCCGCGGCGGTACAGGTCGATGAAACCGTGGGCGGTGGAGCCGTCGCCGTGGTGGAAGGTGACCCGGCGCTCGAACACGTAGCCGTTGTCGCGGGTGTCCTCCCGGGCCGGGTCCGGGCGGGGCAGCTCCAGCAGGTCGCACAGCTCGTTGAGGAAGAGCTGCGCGTTGGACCGCTCCGCCCCGGCGGCGCCCTGCCAGCGGGTGATGAATGCCTCGATGTCCTGATCGCCCATGGGTCCCCCGGTGTCGTGCGCCGGACAGGGTACCCGGGCGTTTGGACAAGCGGAAGGCCCCAGCAAGCCCTGTTCAAAGGGCTTCTAGCCTGAATTTGTCTAATCTAACTTTTATGACCTGCCCCCGTTTTTAGGGCCACTTCTTACTTAGGAGCGCCCGGTGGCTATTCCACGGACCCGGCCCAGCTCCGCAGCCCCCAACCTTCCTTCAGCGTCACCCCCGGAACTCCACCTCCGCCTCCCGCTCAACCCCCGTTATCCATTCCAAACTTGACCGCAGTCATAACGGCACCCCCGGCAGGCGTGCCTAATGGTTCATGGCAGTTCCTATGCAACTTTCCCACGCCAGCGAGGGGCTGAGCCATGAGCCATTTCCTCGATCGTCTTACCTTCTTCCGGCGGATCCAGGGCGAGTTCGCGGAGGGGCACGGCCGCACCACCGACGAGGACCGCTCCTGGGAGAAGGCCTACCGACAGCGCTGGCAGCACGACAAGGTGGTGCGCTCCACCCACGGGGTGAACTGCACCGGCGCCTGCTCGTGGAAGATCTACGTCAAGGACGGTCTGGTGACCTGGGAGACCCAGCAGACCGACTACCCGCGCACCCGCCCGGACCTGCCCAACCACGAGCCCCGCGGCTGTCCCCGCGGGGCTAGCTATTCCTGGTACATCTACAGCGCCGCCCGGCTCAAGTACCCCATGGTGCGCGGCACCCTGCTGCGGCTGTGGCGGGAGGCCCGGGCCCGCCATACGGATCCGGTGGAGGCCTGGGGCGCCATCGTCGAGGATCCCGAGAAGCGGCGCAGCTACCAGAAGCGCCGGGGCCTGGGGGGCCTGGTGCGCTCCTCCTGGGAGGAGGTGGAGGAGATCACGGCGGCGGCCAACGCCTACACGGTCAAGACCCATGGCCCCGACCGCATCGCCGGCTTCTCGCCCATCCCGGCCATGTCCATGGTTTCCTACGCCGCGGGAACCCGCTACCTGTCGCTCATCGGCGGAACCTGCCTGTCCTTCTACGACTGGTACTGCGACCTGCCGCCCTCCTCGCCCATGACCTGGGGCGAGCAGACGGACGTGCCCGAGTCGGCGGACTGGTACAACGCCAAGTTCATCATGATGTGGGGCTCCAACGTCCCCCAGACGCGCAGTCCCGACGCCCACTTCATGACCGAGGCCCGCTACAACGGCACCCAGATCGTGACGGTGTCGCCGGACTACGCCGAGGCCACCAAGTTCGCCGACCTGTGGCTGTCGCCCAAGCAGGGAACGGACGCCGCCCTCGGCATGGCCCTGGGCCACGTCATCCTCAAGGAATTCCACATCGACCGGCAGGAGCCCTATTTCCAGGACTACTGCCGCCGCTACACCGACATGCCCATGCTGGTGCGCCTGGACGACGCCGACGGACGCACCGTGCCCGGCCGCTTTCTGCGCGCCAGCGATCTGGCCGAGGGCCTGGGCCAGTCGAAGCACGCCGACTGGAAGACCATGACCTGGGACGAGGCCTCGGGGGGTCTGGTGGCGCCGCAGGGCTCCATCGGCTTCCGCTGGGACGAGAGCGGCCGCTGGAACCTGGAGGAGCGAGAGGGCGGCGCCGGCGGGGAGACCCGGCTGCGGCTGTCCCTGATCGAGGACCGCGACGAGCTGGCCACCGTGGCCTTCCCCTACTTCGGCGGAGTGGCCCACGAGCACTTCCCGGACAACCAGCAGGAGGAGGTCCTGCAGCGCCGGGTGCCGGCCCGGCGTATCACGCTGGCCGACGGGAGCACGGCGCTGGTGGCCACGGTGTTCGACCTGATGGCCGCCCACTACGGCGTGGACCGCGGCCTGGGCGACGAGGCCGTGGCCGGCGGCTACGAGGAGGACGTCCCCTACACGCCCAAGTGGCAGGAGTCCATCACCAGCGTGCCCGCCGACCATGTGGTGCGGGTGGCGCGCGGCTTCGCCGACAACGCGGTGAAGACCCGGGGGCGCTCCATGGTGATCCTCGGGGCGGGCCTGAACCACTGGTACCACATGGACATGAGCTACCGCGCCATCATCAACATGCTGGTGATGTGCGGCTGCATCGGCCAGTCCGGCGGGGGCTGGGCCCATTACGTGGGCCAGGAGAAGGTACGCCCCCTCACCGGCTGGACTCCGGTGGCCTTCGCCCTCGACTGGGTCCGGCCGCCGCGCCACATGAACGGCACCTCCTTCTGGTACGCCCACACCGACCAGTGGCGCTACGAGAAGCTCTCCGCGGAGGAGATCCTCTCGCCGCTGGCGGATTCTTCGCAGTGGAGCGGCAGCCTCATCGACTACAACGTGCGGGCCGAGCGCATGGGCTGGCTGCCCTCGGCGCCGCAGCTCAACCGCAACCCCCTGCGGGTGGCGCGGGAGGCGGCCGAGGCGGGCAAGGACCCCAAGGACTACGTGGTGGAGCAGCTGCGGTCGGGGGGGCTGGGCCTGGCCTGCGAGAACCCCGACGCGCCGGAGAACTGGCCCCGCAACCTGTTCGTCTGGCGCTCCAACCTGCTCGGCTCCTCGGGCAAGGGCCACGAGTACTTCCTCAAGCACCTGCTCGGCACCGACGACGGCGTGCAGGGCAAGGAGCTGGGCGAGGAGGCCACCCACAGGAGCGAGGAGGTCGCCTGGCACGGGGAGGCCCCGGAGGGCAAGCTCGACCTGCTAGTGACCCTGGATTTCCGCATGTCCACCACCTGCCTCTACTCGGACATCGTCCTGCCCACGGCCACCTGGTACGAGAAGAACGACCTCAACACCTCCGACATGCACCCCTTCATCCATCCGCTCTCGGAGGCGGTGAATCCGGCCTGGGACGCGCGCTCCGACTGGGACATCTTCAAGGGCATCTCCCGGGCCTTCTCGCGGGTCTCCGAGGGCCACCTGGGGGTGGAGCAGGACGTGGTGACCGTGCCGCTGCAGCACGACACCCCCGCGGAGCTGGGCCAGGCCCTGGAGGTCGCCGACTGGAAGAAGGGCGAGTGCGACCCGGTACCGGGCAAGACCATGCCGAACCTAGTGGTGGTGGAGCGCGACTATCCCAACACCTTCGCCCGCTACACCTCCCTGGGCCCCCGGCTCGATGAGCTGGGCAACGGCGGTAAGGGGCTGAACTGGGATACGAACCAGGAGGTGGAATACCTCGGTGCCCTGAACGGCCGGCATCGCGGCGACAGCCCGGTGCGGGGCCGGCCGCTGCTGGATTCGGCCATCGACGCCTCGGAGGCGGTCATGGCGCTGGCCCCGGAGACCAACGGCGGGGTGGCGGTGAAGGCCTGGTCGGCCCTGGAGCGGGTCACCGGCCGGGACCACCGCCACCTGGCGGAGGGCCAGGAGGACCGTAAGGTCCAGTTCCGGGACATCGTGGCGCAGCCGCGCAAGATCATCTCCTCGCCCATCTGGTCCGGGGTGGAATCGGAGAAGGTCTGCTACAACGCCGGCTGGACCAACACCCACGAGCTGATCCCGTGGCGCACGCTCACCGGGCGCCAGCAGTTCTACCAGGACCACCCCTGGATGCGCGCCTTCGGCGAGGGCTTTGCCGCCTACCGGCCGCCGGTGTCCACCAAGACCTGGAAGGGGATGGTGGGCAAGGTGGCCAACGGCCACCCGGAGATCGTCCTGAACTGGATCACCCCCCACCAGAAGTGGGGCATCCACAGCACCTACAGCGACAACCTGCTGATGCTCACCCTGTCCCGGGGCGGGCCGATCATCTGGATCTCGGAGAAGGACGCGCAGAAGGCGGGCATCGAGGACAACGACTGGATCGAGGTCTTCAACGTCAACGGCGCGGTGGTGGCGCGGGCGGTGGTCTCCCAGCGGGTCCGCGAGGGCATGGCCATGATGTACCACGCCCAGGAGCGCATCGTGAACACGCCGGGCTCCGAGATCACCGGCAACCGCGGCGGCATCCACAATTCCGTGACCCGCACGGTTGTCAAGCCCACCCACATGATCGGCGGCTACGCCCAGCAGAGCTACTTCTTTAACTACTACGGCACCGTTGGCTCCAACCGCGATGAGTTCGTCGTGGTGCGCAAGATGGACCGCGTCGACTGGCTGGAGGGCGACGACGAAAGCATCCTGGCGCAGGAGTACACGCGATGAAGATCCGCGCTCAGATCGGCAAGGTGCTGAATCTCGATAAATGCATCGGCTGCCACACCTGCTCCGTGACCTGCAAGAACGTGTGGACCTCGCGCGAGGGCATGGAGTACGTGTGGTTCAACAACGTGGAGACCAAGCCCGGCATCGGCTATCCCAAGGACTGGGAGAACCAGGACCGCTGGAAGGGCGGCTGGGTGCGCCGCAGTGACGGCGACATCGAGCCCCGGCAGGGCGGCAAGTGGCGGCTGGTGGCCAAGATCTTCGCCAACCCCCATCTGCCGGAGATCGACGACTACTACGAGCCCTTCAACTTCGACTACCAGCGCCTGCACAACGCCGCCCCCACCAAGGCGCAGCCCACCGCCAAGCCCTACTCGGCCATCACCGGCAAGCCCATGGAGAAGATCGAGTGGGGGCCGAACTGGGAGGAGATCCTGGGCGGCGAGTTCGCCAAGCGCTCGCGGGACTACAACTTCGAGAACGTCCAGAAGGAGATCTACGGGCAGTTCGAGAACACCTTCATGATGTACCTGCCCCGGCTCTGCGAGCACTGCCTGAACCCCAGCTGCGTGGCCAGCTGTCCCTCGGGGGCCATCTACAAGCGGGAGGAGGACGGCATTGTCCTCATCGACCAGGACCGCTGCCGGGGCTGGCGCATGTGCATCTCCGGCTGCCCGTACAAGAAGATCTACTACAACTGGCAGTCCGGCAAATCCGAGAAGTGCACCTTCTGCTATCCGCGCATCGAGGCCGGCGAGCCCACCGTGTGCTCGGAGACCTGCGTGGGCCGCATCCGCTACCTGGGGGTGCTGCTCTACGACGCCGACCGCATCGAGGAGGCGGCGAGCGTGGCCAACGAGCAGGACCTCTACGAGGCCCAGCTCGACATCTTCCTCGACCCCAACGACCCCGAAATCATCAAGCAGGCCCGCGCCGACGGCGTGCCGGAGGAGTGGATCGAGGCGGCCCAACGCTCCCCGGTCTACAAGATGGCCATCGACTGGAAGGTGGCCTTCCCGCTGCACCCCGAGTACCGGACGCTGCCCATGGTCTGGTACGTGCCGCCGCTGTCGCCCATCCAGGCGGCCTCGGACGCCGGGCAGATCGGTAGCGACGGCTTGATCCCGGACGTGGAATCGCTGCGCATCCCGGTGAAGTACCTGGCCAACATGCTCACCGCCGGCGACGAGCGGCCGGTCACCCACGCCCTGCGGCGGCTGCTCGCCATGCGGGTGTTCAAGCGCGGGCAGACCGTGGACGGCGAGGCGCGCCAGGACGTGCTCGAGCAGGTGGGCCTCGATGAGGACCTGGTGGAGGACATGTACCGCTACATGGCCATCGGGGACTACGAGGACCGCTTCGTCATCCCCACCAACCACCGCGAGCTCTCCTCCGAGGACGCCTACGGCGAGCGCTCGGGCTGCGGCTTCAGCTTCGGCGACGGCTGCCACACCCACGGCGTCACCCGCACCAACCTGTTCGGCAGCAAGAATCCCCGGCACCGCGAGCACGCCCCGCCCACCATCCGGGAGGTCGACGAATGAGTGCGCACACGGAGACCCCCTTGCCCTGGGCGCTCAAGGCCGTGTCCCGGATGCTGGCCTATCCCGAGGCCGACCTGCAGGCGGCGACCGGCGACCTGGCCCGGGCCGTGGTGCCGCGGCCGGAGCTGAACTCGGAGGAGCGCTCGGCGGTGCGGCGCTTCCTGGACGGGCTGGGGGAGGAAGACCTGCTCGACCTCCAGGCCGCCTACGTGGAGACCTTCGACCGCAGCAAGAAGGTCTCCCTCTACCTGTTCGAGCACGTCTACGGCGAGTCCCGCGACCGTGGCCCGGCCATGGTGGAGCTGAAGGAGGCCTACCGCGAAGCGGGCCTGGAGATCGCCTGCGGCGAGCTGCCCGATTACCTGCCCATGTTCCTGGAGTTCTGCGCCGAGCTGGGGGAGGGCGGGGCCCGGGACTGGCTGGAGGAGACCGGGCCCATCCTGCAGCAGCTCCACGTCCGGTTGGTGGAGCGGGACAGCCGCTACGCCGTCCCCCTGCGGCTGCTGCTCCGCCTGGCGGAGCTGGACCCCGCGCCCGAGGAGCTGGTGCGTGCGGCGGAGGCCGAGGAGCGGGACGACACGCCGGAGGCCCATGACCGGGCCTGGATGGAGGCCCCGGTCACCTTCGGGCCCGACCAGCCGGCGGGAGGCGGTGGCCAGGCGCAGCCGGTGCAATGGGTGGACCGGGACCGGGCCGCCGGGCAGACCGGACGGAGCTAGCGGAGGGACGGACCATGGACTATTGGAACACGCTCCTGTTCACCTACTACCCCTTGGTAGCGGGCACCATCTTCCTGTTGGGGAGCTTGGTGCGCTACGACATGAGCCAGTACACCTGGAAGACCAACTCCAGCCAGATCCTCGACAACTCCCGGAACTTCCAGATCGGCAGTATCCTGTTCCACGCCGGGGTGATCTTCCTGTTCTTCGGCCACCTGATCGGCCTGCTCTTGCCGCACTCCATCTACCCCTACGTGGGCCTCACCGTAAGCGGCAAGCAGATCCTGGCCATGGTCTCCGGCGGCATCGCCGGGGTGGTGATGCTGGTGGGCGCGGTCATCCTCCTCTACCGGCGGCTCTTCCACCCCCGCGTCCGCGCCCACTCCACGCGCATGGACACCTTCATCCTGCTCCTGCTATCCGCGCAGCTGGTGCTGGGGCTGTTCACCATCCCCCTGTCCATGGAGCACCTCGACGGCGCCGTGATGCTCCAGCTGTCGGAATGGGCGCAGCGCATCGTCACCTTCCGTCCCGACGCGGGCCAGTATATTTCCGGGGTGCACTGGATCTACAAGCTGCACATCTTCCTGGGGATCACCACTTTCCTGGTGTTTCCGTTCACCCGCCTGGTGCACATCTGGAGCATCCCGGTGGCGTATTTGTCCCGGCAATACCAGCTGGTCCGCCAGCGCCGCACTTGAGGAGGAGGCCTGTTGGTGCGCATCAATCAGGTGGAGCTGCCCGAGGACGAGATCAACCTGGAGTCCGCCTACGTGGAGGGCGGTGGCATCGACGAGCGGAATCGGGAGGCGGCCCGGCGCCTGGCGGTCCGTGAGCTCCTGCGCCAGCGCGCCGATGAGCTGGGGTACGCCACGGAGGGCCGGACCGAGGCGGCCGTCGAGGAGGTCCTGGAGGCGGAGGTGCGGGTCCCGGAGGCGGACGAGGAAGCCTGCCGGCGGTACTTCGACGCCAACCGGGAGCGCTTCCGCACCCCCGAGGAGCTGGAGCTCCGCCACATCCTGCTGGCCGCCGCCCCCGACGACCCCCACGAGCGCACCCGGCAGCGGGACGCGGCGGAGGCGCTGGTGGGGGAGCTGCAGACCGATCCGGGCCGCTTTCCGGAGCTGGCGCGGACCCGCTCCGCGTGCCCGTCCGCCGAAGAGGGCGGCCACCTGGGGCTGATCGGCCGCGGCCAGACGGTTCCCGAGCTGGAGGAGGTGGTCATGCGGCTTCCGGTGGGCCTGGCGGAGCGCCCGGTGGAGACCCGCTACGGCTTCCACGTGGTGGAGGTTCTTGGCCGCAGCGGGGGAGAACCGTTGGCCTACGAGGACGTGCGGCACCTGATCGCCGACTACCTGCGGGAGCGTGGCTGGCGGCGGGCGGTAAGCCAGTATGTTCGGCTCCTGGCCGCCCGGGCGGAGATCGAAGGGGTGGACCTGGAGGCCGCGGACAGCCCGCTGGTGCAGTAAAAGGCTGGGGGGGTAGGACCAACCGGGGAGGCGCCCATGAAGAACCTGGAAGGGGTGACGCGCGGCGACCAGTACCGGGCGCTGGGACTGAGCACCCTGGCGTTCACGGTGTGCTTTGCGGTGTGGACGATCTTCTCCGTGATCGGGGTGAAGATCCAGCAGGATCTGGGCCTGAGCGAGACCCAGTTCGGCGTCCTGGTGGCGACGCCGATTCTGACCGGCTCCATCAGCCGTATCTTTCTGGGCATATGGACGGAGCAGTACGGCGGGCGGCTGGTGTTCACGCTGCTGATGCTGATCACCGCGGTGTGCGTATATCTGCTCAGCTTCGTCGAAAGCTACCCGATGTTTCTGCTCGCCGCGCTGGGCATCGGTCTGGCGGGCGGCTCGTTCATCGTCGGCATCGCCTACACCAGCTACTGGTTCGAGCAGGAGCGCCAGGGCACGGCGCTGGGGATCTTCGGCGCCGGCAACGTGGGCGCGGCGGTGACCAACTTCGGGGCGCCGTTCCTGCTGGTGGCGATGGGCTGGGAGCGGACCGCGGTGGTGTACGCCACGGTGCTGGCGGCCATGGCGGTGGTGTTCTTCCTCACCACCAAGGAAGACCCCGTCACCGCGGCGCGTCGGCGCGAAGGCGGCAAGGGGACCTCGGCGTTGCTGCAGCTCGAGCCCTTGAAGTACCTGCAGGTGTGGCGCTTCGCGCTGTACTACTTCTTCGTGTTCGGCGCCTTCGTGGCGCTGGCCTCCTACCTGCCGCGCTACTACGTGGGGGCCTACGGCCTGGAGATCGCCGCCGCCGGCACCTTGGCCGCCCTGTACTCCCTGCCGGCGAGCGTGTTCCGGGCCTTGGGGGGCTGGCTGTCCGACCGCTTCGGCGCGCGCGCGGTGATGTATTGGACCTTTCTCGCCTCCCTGGCCTGCCTGTTCCTCCTGTCCTACCCCGAGACCAGCTACACGGTGATGGGCAAGGAAGGGCCCATCGAATTCAGCTTGGCCATGCCGCTGTGGGGCGCGGTGGCGCTGACCGTGGTGCTGGGCTTTTTCATGTCGCTGGGCAAGGCGGCGGTCTACAAGCACATCCCGGTGTACTACCCGGAGCACGTGGGCTCGGTGGGCGGTCTGGTGGGCATGATCGGCGGCCTCGGCGGCTTTTTCCTGCCCATCGTGTTCGGGGTCGTGCTCGACCTTACGGGAGTTTGGACGAGCTCGTACATGGTGCTGTTCGTGCTGGTGGCGGTGTCGCTGACCTGGATGCACTTCGCCATCCGGCGGATGGAGCGCCGGCGCATCCCCGAGCTGGGCGAGGAGCGCTACCGCTACCTGCCGGAGGTCCAGGACGTGGCGCCCGGCCAGCCTAGGCAAGGAAGGGAAAACCGATGAGCCAGGGCAAAAAGGAAGCTTCCGAGGCGGAGAAGGTCGACAAGCCGGTGCTGACGGACTGGCGTCCCGAGGACGAGGAATTCTGGGAGGCGCACGGCAAGCGGATCGCCAGCCGCAACCTGTGGATCTCCATCCCGTCCCTGCTGCTGGCCTTCTGCGTGTGGCTGGTGTGGTCCATGGTGGCCACCCGGCTGAACGGCATCGGCTTCGATTTCACCACCAACGAGCTGTTCTGGCTCACGGCGCTGCCGGGGCTGTCCGGGGCCACGCTGCGGATCTTCTACAGCTTCATGGTGCCCATCTTCGGCGGCCGGCGCTGGACGGCCATCAGCACCCTGTCGCTGGCCATCCCGGCGGTGTGGATGGGGCTGGCGGTGCAAGACCCCACCACCACCTTCACCGAGTTCGCCCTGATCGGCATCCTGTGCGGCTTCGGGGGCGGCAACTTCGCCTCGTCCATGGCCAACATCAGCTTCTTCTACCCCAAGGCGCAGTTGGGCACGGCGCTGGGCCTGAACGCCGGGCTGGGCAACCTGGGCGTGAGCGTCATGCAGTTCACGGTGCCCATCGTCATCGGCTACGCCATCTTTGGCGCCCTGGGCGGCGACCCGGTGACCCTGCAGGCGGACGGCGGCACCCGGGAGATCTACCTGCAGAACGCCGGCTACATCTGGGTGCCCTTCATCCTGCTGTTCGCGGTGGCCGCCTGGATCTGGATGAACGACATCGCCTCGGCGAAGGCGAGCTTTAAGGACCAGGCGGTGATCTTCCGGCGCAAGCACCAGTGGCTGATGAGCTGGCTCTACATCGCCACCTTCGGCTCCTTCATCGGCTACTCGGCGGGCTTCCCGCTGCTGATCGCCAACCAGTTCCCGGCGGTGGAGGGCGTCCAGTACGCCTTCCTCGGCCCCATGGTGGGGGCCCTGATCCGTCCGGTGGGGGGCTGGATGGCCGACAAGCTGGGCGGGGCCTCGGTGACCTTCTGGAACTTCGTAGTCATGATCGCGGCGGTGTTCGGGGTGATCTACTTCCTGCCGCTGGGGGACAGCGCCGGCAGCTTCTGGGGCTTTTTCGCCATGTTCATGGTGCTGTTCGTGACCACGGGCATCGGCAACGGCTCCACCTTCCGGATGATCCCGGTGATCTTCCGCACCCAGCACGAGCGGTGGAGCGCCGGGAAAGGCGGGCAGGCCGAGCAGGAGGCCGTCCGCAACGCCAACAAGGAGTCCGCGGCGACGCTGGGCTTTTCCTCGGCGCTGGCGGCCTACGGGGCCTTCATCATCCCCAAGTCCTACGGAACCGCCATCAGCCTCACCGGCGGCCCGGCGGCGGCGCTGTACGCCTTCATCGCCTTCTACTTCACATGCCTGGCGGTGACCTGGTGGTTCTACTACCGGAAGAACGCCGAGGTGCCCTGCTAGCCACCCTAGCGAAACGGTCCGGAAAGGCCCCCGTCGGCCCCGGCTGGAGCCGGGGCGAGGGCGGGGGCCTTTTCGTTGTATTCTATATGCATGTTTATGCAATAATACGATCACATAGGTTTTCGGTGGAAGGTAAGGCCAGGAGAGTCCGTGCTTTCCAGGCCGGGAAAAGCGATAGGTAGCTCACATCCTTGACGAGCGTCATATGAGCAAGCCCCACGAGGAGCGAAAATCGGAGATCATCGAGGCCGCCCTGGAGATCTCGGCGGACCGCGGGGTGAGCGGGGCCACCACCAAGGCCATCGCGGAACGGGTGGGAATCGCCCAGCCCACCATCTTCCGCCACTTCCGTAACCGCGACGCCATCTTCGAGGCGGCGGTGGCGGCCATCGCCGACGCGCTGTTCCGCAACATCTCCGGGCAGTTCGAGGGCGATGAGCCGGCCGACGCCCGGCTGCGGGAGCTGATCCGGCGCCAGTTGGGCTTCATCGGGCAGCGCCGGGGGATCCCCCGTCTGCTGTTCTCCGACCGCCTCCACCTGGAGATCCCGGTCCTGCGCCGGTCCCTGCTGGGGGTGATGGAGCGGTACACGGAGGCAGTGGCCGGCCTCATCGAGGAGGGGATCTGGGAGGGCCGGTTCCGCGCCGACCAGGATCCCCGCGAGACGGCCCGGATATTGATCTCCCTGATCCAGGGGCTGGTGGTGCGGTGGTCGCTGTCGGATTTCGCCTTCGACCTGGAGGAGGAGGCGGAGGGCATCTGGCGGGTGCTGGGGCCGGGGCTCCTGCGGAAATGACTTCGGCGATTTCGGTAAGACATCGATTGCTCGGGAGAAGGAAGGCGCGCCCATGGGCGAACGACTGAGCCGGGAAGGCCCCGCCGGGGGCGGGAGACCGTGGGGCTGGCTGGGATTGGTGGCGGTGGTGGTCTGCTGCGCCGGGCCGGCTCCGGCCTCCGGGGCCGGGCCCCTGGAACGGGTGATGGGGACCATGGAGGAGGACTTCCAGGGGCTGTCCCGTGCCCTTCTCCGGGAGGACCATGCGGAAGCGGCCGCGGCCGCCCGCCGGCTGGCCGATCACCCCACGCCCGGTTTGACGGAGAAGCTCGGCCTGCTGAGTCGGTTCGGCACGGACGCGGGTCAGTTCCGGGAATACGATGAACGCACCCGGCGGGCGGCGCGCGACATCGCCGAGGCCGCCGATGCCAAGGCCCTGGAGCGCATGACCGAGGGCTTCCACCGCCTGGTGGACAGCTGTCTGGCCTGTCACCGCCGCTTCGGGAATCCGAGCAGCCCCGACGCCGAGGAATAGGAGCCAGCGATGGTCGCGCGCATCGGCTGGAAGCACGGAAAGGGTGAGCGGTAATGGCTAAGGGGTCTTCATTCCTCCGCCGCTGGATCTGGGTGGTGCTGGGCCTGGCGGTCGGCCTGGCCCTGGTGGCGCTGCTCGTGGCCAACCGCCAGTCCCCCGGCCAGGGGGAGGCGGCCCGGGACGTTCCCACCCTTTCGGTGATCGAGGTTCAGCCGCTCGAGCTCCGGCTTGTGGCCCGCGGCCACGGCGTCGCCCGCGCGGCCGAGAGCTGGCGGGCCACTGCCAACGTCGGCGGGCGCGTGGTGGAGCGCCACCCCGAGCTGGAAAGCGGCAACATCCTGCCCGAGGGCACGGAGCTGCTGGCCCTGGACCCCACCCGCTACCGCCTCGCCATTGCCGAAGCCGAGGCCGAGCTGGCCTCGCTGGATGCGGAAAAGCGGCAGCTCGATACCGAGGAAGAGAACACCCGGGAGCTGCTGGCGCTGGAGCGGGAGCGCCTGGACCTGGAGGAAAAGGAACTGGAGCGGGTCCAGCGGCTGGCCGATCGAGGTCAGATCTCGCGCTCGGCCCGCGACAAGCAGCGGCGCGCCACCGTGACGCAGCGCCAGGCGGTGGCGAAGCTGGAAAACGAGCTGGCCCTGATCCCCACCCGCCGCAAGCAGCTGCAGGCGCGACGGGAGCAGGCCCGGACGCGCCGGGAGCAGGCCCGCGAGGACCTCGCCGACACCCGCTTCGAGGCCCCCTACGACCTGCGTGTCGGGGAGGTGGACATCGAGCTCCACGACCGGGCCTCGCCGGGGCAGCTGCTGTTCCGGGCGGATAGCACCGAGTCGGCGGAGGTGGAGGCCCACGTCCCCCTGCCCATGCTGCGCCGGGTGGTGGGCGGCGTGGCCGATCTGGAGGGCGCGCCCGGGGCCCTGGACCTGCAGGAGCGGGTCGGCCTCCAGGCCCTCGACGCCCAGGTGGTTCTGGCCGGCGTCCGGGATGTGCGCTGGCGGGGGCGGGTGACCCGGATCGCCAGCGGCCTGGACCCCACCACCCGCACGGTACGGGTGGTGGTCACCGTGGACGCCCCCTACGAAAAGGCCGAGCCTCCGGAACGCCCGGTCCTGCAGCCGGGCATGTACGTGCGTGTCCGGCTGTCCGCCCCGAGCCCCGAGCCGCGGCTGGTGGTTCCGGCCTCCGCCGTGCACGACGGCGCCGTCTATCTCGCCACCGGGGAGGATCGCCTTGAGCGGCGCCCGGTCACGGTGGCCTTCGAGCAGGACGATCTGGCCGTGATCGCCGACGGGCTCGCCCCCGGCGACCGGGTTATCGTCGACGACCCCGTCCCCGCGGTGGACGGCATGGCGGTGGATCCCCGCCACGACGAAGCGCTGGAGGAGGAGCTGCGGCGGCGCGCCGAGGGGGCGGGGGCGTGATCCGCTGGTTCGCCGGCCACCCCACCGCGGCCAACCTGCTGCTCGTCGTGCTGCTGGCCACGGGGCTGTTCGCCGCGCCTGAGCTCAAGCGCGAGACCTTCCCGGACTACCGGCCGGTGGAGGTGAGCGTCGAGGTGGAGTACCGCGGCGCCACGGCCGCCGACGTGGAGGACGAGGTCTGCCGCCGCATCCACGACGCGGTCCAGGGTGTGGACCGCCTCGACGAGCTCACCTGCACCGCCCGGGACAACCGGGCCAGCGCCGTGGCCACCATGGCCGCGGGCGGCGATCCCATCCGCTTCCTCAACGAGATCGACACCGAGGTGGCCGCCATTACCGACCTGCCCGAGCGGGCGGAGGAGCCTGTGGTGCGCGAGCTGCACCGCAGCGACCTGGTGGCGGCGGTGGCGGTGGCCGGCGACATGCCGCGGGACCGGCTGGAGGACTACGCCTACCGGCTGGAGGAGCGGATCATGGCCCTGCCCGGCGTGGCCGGGGTGGCCCTCCACGGCGTCTCCCAGCGGCAGTGGGAGGTGACCGTGCCGCGGGAGGTGCTGGGGCAGCACGGGCTCTCCGCCCAGGCGCTGGCCGGCCGCGTGGCGCGCCAGAACGTGGACATGCCGCTGGGCACCCTGGAGACCCCGGAGCGCGACATCCAGCTGCGCTTCACCGACCAGCGCCGGTCCCTGCGCGAGCTGCGGGACCTGGTGGTGGTCTCCGATCCCGAGGGCGGCGAGCTGACCCTGGGCGATATCGCCACCCTGGAGCAGGTGGGCGAGCGGGACGAGGAGAAGATCCGCTTCGACGGTGAGCGGGCGGTGGTGCTGGAGGTCAGCAAGACCCTGCGCGATGACTCGCTGCGGGTGATGGAGCGCCTCAACGGCCTGGTGGACGAGGAGCGCCGGCGCTTCGAGGGCGGGGTGCGCCTGGCCGTCACCCAGGACATGACCAGCATCGTGCGCGACCGCCTGCAGATGCTGGTGGAGAACGGCGTACTCGGCCTGCTGCTGGTAATGGCGGTGATGAGCCTGTTCTTCCGGCCGCGGCTGGCCCTGTGGGCGGTGCTGGGGCTGCCAGCGGCCTTCATGGGCGCCTTCTTCGTCATGGCGGTGAGCGGGCTGTCCCTGAACATGATCACCCTGGTGGCGCTGCTCATGGCCATCGGCATCGTCATGGACGACGCCGTGGTGATCACCGACAACATCGCCGTCCACGCCGGGGAGCAGCGCACGGCCCTGGCGGCGGTGACCGAGGGCACCCGCCAGGTGCTGCCCGGGGTCCTGTCGTCGTTCCTGACCACGGTGGCCGTGTTCGCGCCCCTGTCCTTCCTGGCCGGCGAGCTGGGCGCCGTGCTGGAGGTGCTGCCGGTGGTGCTCATCGCCGCCCTGGCCGCCAGCTTGATCGAGGCCTTCTGGATCCTGCCGCACCACCTCAAGGGCAGCGTGCCGAGGCTGGCCGCCGGCCACGACTCCCGCTTCCGCAGCGCCTTCGAGCGGGGCTTCGCCGCCTTCCGGGAGGCCGTGGGCCGGGCCGCCGACCGGGCCGTCCGGTGGCGCCACGCGGTGCTGGGGCTGCTGCTGGCGGTCCTGCTGGGCTCGGTGGGTTTCCTGGCCGGCGGCCACATCGGCAGCGAGGCCATGCCCGAGATCGACGGCGACGTCCTGGAGGCGCGCATCCTCATGCCCCAAGGCACGCCGCTGGCGCGCACCGAGGCGGTGGCCGACCGGGTCGAGGCGGCCATGCGCCGGCTCGACGAGCGCCTCACCCCGGAGCAGCCCGACGGCGCCCCGCTGGTGGAGGCCGTGCAGACCCGCTTCAACCACAACCTCAGCGCCGGGGAGGCCGGGCCCCACGTGGCCACGGTCATGGTGGACCTGCTCACCGCCGAGCGGCGCACGGTGACCCTGGACGAGCTGACCGCGGCCTGGCGGGAGGAGATCGGATCCGTCCCCGGCATCCACAGCCTGATCATCCAGGAGCCGGGCTTCGGTCCCGCCGGCATCCCGGTGGAGATGCGGCTGCGGGGCGAGGATCTGGACGCCCTCAAGGCCGCCGCCGTGGACGCCGCCGAGTATCTCGCGGACTACAACGCCACCTACAACGTCATGGACGACCTGCGCCCGGGCAAGCCGCAGCGCAGCCTGGCCCTGGCCCCCGGCGCCCACGGCCTGGGCCTCACCGCCGAAGAGGTGGGCGCCCAGCTGCGCGCCGCCTGGTTGGGGCAGATCGCCGACACCCAGCGTATCGGTGAGCGGGACGTGGAGGTGCTGGTGCGCGAGCCCGAAGGGGACCGCGACAGCCTCGGCGACCTGGCCGACCAGACCATCACCCTGCCCGGCGGCGAGCGGGTGCCGCTCGGGGAGGTGGCCGAGATCCGCGAGCACCGCGACTGGGCGCAGATCAACCGCATCGACGGCCGGCGCACGGTCACCGTGGAGGCCAACGTGGACGCCCGGAAGAGCAGCGGCCAGGAGGTCGTTGCCGATCTGCGCGAGGGTTGGCTGCCGGAGTTCGTGGAACGCCACCCCGCGGTGGACGTGGTCTTCGAGGGCCAGGTGGCCCGCTCCGCGGAGACCGGCGCCTCCATCGCCCGCGGCCTGCTCATCGGCCTGGTGGGGATCTTCGTGATCCTGTCCTTCCAGTTCCGGAGCTACGTGGAGCCCCTGATCGTCATGCTGTCCATCCCGCTGGCCTTCCTGGGCGCCATCTGGGGCCACGTCCTGACGGGCTATTACCTGTCCATGCCCTCGCTCATCGGCGCCGCGGGTCTTGCGGGCATCGTGGTCAACAACGCCATCCTCCTGATCCACTTCATCAAGGCCCACCGCGCCCGGGGGCTGCCGGCGGCGGAGGCCGCCGGCCAGGCCAGCCGCGACCGGCTGAGGGCCATCCTGATCTCCTCGTCCACCACCATCGCCGGGCTGCTGCCCATTCTGCTGGAGACCAGCACCCAGGCGGACGCCATCAAGCCCCTGGTGGTGTCGGTGGTGTTCGGCTTGCTCACCGCCACCGTGCTGGTGCTGCTGGTGATCCCGGCGCTGTACGTGCTGTTCGACGACTGGGGGTGGGCGCGGACGACCGGGCCGGGGGAGGAAAACGAATGAGGAGTCGCCTCAAGGCCCTGCTCATGGGCACCGTCCAGCCCCTCACGGAGCGGGGGCCGGCAAGCGGCATCCACAAGACCCCCGTCGCCCGGTCCCTCTGGCTGGGGGAGGAAGGGCTGGAGGGTGACGCCCAGGGCAACCGGCGCCATCACGGCGGGCCGGACAAGGCCCTCCACCACTACCCCTGGGAGCATTACGCCCATTGGCGGGGACTTCCCCACCCGCCGGAGATCCTTGGGGCCCCGGGCGCTTTCGGGGAGAACCTGAGCACCGAAGGCCTGACGGAGGCGGAGGTCTGCCTCGGCGACATTCTTTCGCTGGGGGAGGCCGTCCTTCAGGTCTCCCAGCTGCGGCAGCCCTGCGCCACCCTCAACGTGCGTTTCGGGATTCCGGACATGGCGCGGCGGGTTCAGGAATCGGGGCGTGTCGGTTGGTACTACCGGGTGCTGAAGCCGGGCTCCGTTTCCCCGGATAGCTGTCTGGTCCTTCTCCAGCGCCCGCGCCCGGAATGGCCACTGAGCCGGGTCGCGCACCTGCTGTTCCACGATCCCGGGGATCTCGCCGGGATCGAAGGCCTGCTGGCCGTTTCCGAGCTGGCGGCGGTCCAGCGGGGCCTGCTCCAGAAGCGCCTGGCGACGGGTCGCGTGGAAGACTGGTCCGGGCGGCTGGGCGAGCCTACACCCAACACGTGATTGCAAGGAGACCACCCATGTATCAAAAAGCGATCCTGGCCTCTGCCCTGGCTACGGTGGCCCTGGCTAGCCCGGGAGAAGCGGCCCCGGACCAGGAGGGAACCCCTCGGGACCCGGACCAGCGCCAGGTGCTGGAGCTGCCGCCCGACGAGCGCCATCTGGTGCTGGAAGAGATGCGGAATTTCCTGGTGGCCATGCAGGAGATCACCGCGGGACTGGCCGTCGAGGACATGCAAAAGGTGGCCGACGCGGCCCGGCGGATGGGCGGGCAGGCCGCCAACGAGATCCCGCCGCGGGTGGTGGAAAAGCTCCCGGACACCTTCAAGCGGCTGGCCGGCAAGGTGCACACCACCTTCGACCGCATCGCCATGGATGCCGAGTCCATGGGGGATCGGGCCCTGTCCCTGGAGCAGCTGGCCCGGCTCCAGCAGCAGTGCGTGGCCTGCCATGCCACCTACCAGATCGAAAAGAGGCCCTTCGGGACCGCCAAATGATGCCAGGCTTTTGCCTTTTTTGAGATTTGCGCGGGGCGGCTGATCCCCGGGGGGGGTCCGCAAAGGAGTGGTCGGACCCTTTTCCGGGAAAACAATGGCCGGTTGCGGGGCCCGGTAATGTAGAGCACAGAACTGGATGGTCGCGCACGCGAGGAGAACATCCCTTCCAAAGCAGAAAGGGGTATGCGGAGCCACGCTTGTTTTTCCGGCGTGATAATGATTTGATCGAGCCGGGAACTACATGCCGGCAAGCAAACGGGCCTTGCCTGCCGAAAGGAGACGCCTCCGATGGTGGATGTGGAATACGGCTACGTGGGCAACGGCAAGCGTGTCCATATTGTGCGGGCCGACAGCACGACTTATTGCGAGCGCACCATTTCCAAGCGGGTGCCGGACCCCGCGGCGGTGGATCCCGAGGAGGTCTGCAAGACCTGCGTGCAGCGGCGCGAGGAGGTGGTTTCCCCGGAGGAGGACGGGCACCCCGAAGGGCAGGGGGTGGCCGAGGTTGCGGCGGACCCGGCCCCCGAGCCGGCCGGCGCCGCGGAGGAGGCGGTCGCCGCCGAGGGCGCTGGACAACCGGAGGACGACGGGAAGGAAACCGCCGCCCCGTCCGCAGGCGCCGGTGCTCCCGCCGCCGCGCAGGGCCCCTGGGAACGGATGCGGGCCCTCTGCGAGGAGCGGCTGGGCAGCCTGTGCGCCCCCGCCCTCGCGGCCGCCGTCCTGGTGGTCCTGATCGGGGCCGTTCTGGCCGCCGGATTCCTGACCGTGGTCGTGGTGCTGGCGGTGGCCGTGGCTGGCGTCTACGGCTACCTGCACCTCACCGGGCAGGAGGAGCGGTGGGGCCGGCTGATGAGCGCTGCCGCCCGTCTGCTCAGCGACGTGCGGCAATGGGCCCGGGGCCTGCTGCGGTAGGAGCGGGGCCCGCCGCGCTACCAGAGGGTGTAGCGGTAGCCGAGGAAGAAGCTGTCCACGTCGAAGGAAGCGGAGGCGGTTCGGGTCTGCGTCTGGTCGGCGGGGTTGGTGGACTCGAAGGAATGTTCGGCGCTGTAGCGCTGATAGCGCAGGAAGACGCCGTGGTAGGACACCTCCGCCCCCAGCGCCGAGACCTGCTCGCTGGACTCCCCGTCCGGAAAGGGGGCGCCGAAGCTGTAGTCGGCCTGGTGGGTGGCCATGTAGGCCCCCGCCTGGAGGCGTAGCGGCCCGAACCAGCGGGTGGCTCCCACCCCGGCGAAGGGGGCCTCGTCGGTGCCCCCCAGTTCCAGGAATACCCCCCAGTCCCCGTAGAGCCGGCCGGTGAACAGGAAGGAGGCGCCGAAGCCGGGCTCCTGCTCCTCCAGGGCGGAGCCGCAGTCCCCCGAGCAGGAGCTGCTCTCCGCCACGCCGAACGCGCCCAGGTGGGTGCCCCCCTGGGCCTGGCCCGCGGCGGCCAGGGATCCCGCCAGAACCAGCCGCGCCCACCGCGCTCTCGCCGCCATATCCCGATCCCCTCTGCTCGTGCTCAGAACTGGTAGCCCACCTGATACAGGGTGTAGGTGGTGTCCGCGGTGCCGTCCGTCCAGTGCTGGACAATGGCACCCAGGGTGAGTCCGGTGCTTACGAACCGCAGCTCCACCCCATATTGGGTGATCTCGTAGGTACGGTCGAGCGTGGGGTTGCCGCCCGCGGTGCGGCGCTCCCGGGCCCGCGCGTCCAGGGCCTCGTAGGACAGGAACGGCGTGAGGCGCAGGTCGCCCCCCGCCTTCACCGGGGCCCGGACACCCACCAGGTAGCCGTAGGTCTCCTCCCGACCGTCCACATGCTCCTCCGGGAGGGTGGCAACGGGGCGGTAGTCCATTTCGTACTCGCCGTAGCCCACCTTGGGCCCGGCGAAGAGAACAGCGCCCAGGACCGGCGTGAAGCGGTGGCGGTACTCCCCAATGGCGTAGAGCGTGGTCCGCCACAGGGTGAGGTCATCGTCCGCGGTTTGGATCCGGGCGGTGCCGCTGACGTAGTCGAACTGTCCGCCGAGGGTGAAGGCGAAGGGGTCCTCCAGGGCCTGGCGCCGGGCCACGCCGAGGGTCAAGCCCGTGAGGTCGGCGTCGGACGAGCTGTACTGCTGGAGCCCGCCGCTGACCCGGTAGCGGGCCTCCCCCGTGGGGGCAACCGGCGGATCCAGGGGCGGGGTGGAGATGATGAACCGGCTGCCCAGGGCGGCGGCGGACCCGGGCAGGAGCAGGCCGAGCAGCAGGAGGAACAGGGACGGCAGCAGGACGGGGCGGGGCAAGGGGCTCCTCCAGGACAAAGGGTATCCGGGAGCAGGATACCAGGAGGTTGCGGATGTGCCCGCCGGGAGCGCCCTTGCGATCAGTGCCCCTTGGATTCGATCCGGGCCCGCCGCTCCTGCACGCCCGGGATGTCCCGGGTGGGCCGCTCGAACCGGCCCTGCAAGGCGTCGGCGCCGCTCTGCGGGTGGGCATGGTCGACGAGGTCCTCCCTGGAGGCGCGCCGCGCCTCGGTGTTGATGCCCAGCTCACGGTCGCGCAGCGCCTGCAGCCAGGGCTGGAGCTCCCCGGCGTGGTTGAAGGACCAGGCCAGCTTGGGCTCGCCGAAGGGGAGGTCGTCCCCGGGCTGGCGGTCCGTCCCCGTGTCCCATAGGTGCCAGGTCTTGCCGTCGAACATCACGCACTCCGCGAATTCGTCATTGGCCAGCCGGCACCAGTGGTGGGCTATCCACTGGCGCTCGGGGTTCTCCTTCATGGGGTGGAAGCCCACAAGGTAGGTGTGGAAGCCACGCAGGGGTGGCCGTAGCTGCGTGGCCGTGGCCCCTGTTTCCAGCAGGCGGGTCAGGGGGGTCTTGCGGTCCCCCCAGGGCCGGGTGGGGTTGTGGGAGCGGCCGGGTCGAAGCAGCAGGTAGGCGGCCGCCAGGGAAAGCCCCGTGGCCACCCCGAACGGCGTGATTCGAAGCGCTGAGATCCAGTTCAGCATGGCTGCCTCCTTTCGCGGGAGGGAACGTCCATACAGCCGCGGACCGGCGGTAGGACAGGCCCGCAGGCCGGTCTAGTGGTTGTGCCGGTTGATGTAGTCCTTCACGAACTGCTCCATCTCGGCGTTCTCGCACCGGAAGCCCATGGACTCCGCCTGCCCCACTGCCTCCTCGCCCGACTGGCCCCGCTCGCTGGCGGTGTGCATGAGGGTGAGGGCGCCCGAGCGTTTGCCCGATTTGCAGTGTACGAGGACCGGCTTGGGCAACTGCTGCAAGACCTCCCGGAACTCGTCCACCCGCTCCTCGCTCAGGTCGTCGGTGCTGACGGGGGTGTGGAAGTATTCCATGTCGTTACGCCGGGCCTGCTCCTCCTCTTCCCGGGGGCTGAGGTATTCCTTCTCCTCCCCGGCCTCGCGGAGGTTGGCCACGGCGCGGAAGCCCTTTGCCGCCAGCTCCTCCATTTCCTCGGGATCGGGAACGGACAGTCCGACCACATAGTTTTCGTCCATCTGGATGATCTGCATCATGGCCGCGCTCCTGGGGGGTTCCTGCGCTGATCCTGTCTGAGGGGCCGGGGGAAGAGCAGCTCCGTGGTAAAGGTTTTGGCACGCGGGGGCGGAGCGGCAATTGGCTTTCACCCTATAGGCGTTGGGGAGAGGGCGGGCGGCCCGGTACGGCCCGTACCGCCAAGCGCAGGTTTTTGTTGCCCTTGCCGCCCAAACCTGGGACCTTCGAAAGCGGTAACCAGAGGAGGTCGGCATGCTGGTGCTGGGGCATCGCGGCGTGATGGGGGAGGGGTTCACGGAGAACACCCTGGCGGCCTTCCAGGCGGCGGTGGATCTGGGGGTGGACGGCATCGAGACGGACGTGCGCCTCACTCGGGACGGACGGCTGGTGCTCTTCCACGATCGCCTGGACGCCGCGGGGACCCCCGTGGCCGAGCTCGACCACGCCCAGCTCGAGGCCGCGGAGGGCCACCACGTTCCGGAGCTCCATGAGGTGCTCGCCCGCTGGCCGGACCTCCTCTGGGACCTGGAGATCAAGAGCCCCCACTTCATCGAGCCCCTGCGGCGCGCCCTGGACGGGATCGAGGCCCCCCGTCTGATCCTGTCCTCCCCCTACCACGACTTCCTCCACGCGCACGGGCGGGACCTGGGGCTGCCCTTCGGGCTGGTGCTGAACCATCGGCCCGTGTCGGCGGAGGCCCTGCTGCGGGCCTGGGTGGGGAGGATGCCGGAATACTGCATCTGGAACCTGGACTACGTGGATAGGGGAATCCTGGAGGCGGTGGGGGCGTCCGGGGTGGCCAACCTGGTGTACAACGTCCACACCCCCGCGGACGTGCGGACGGTGCGGGACTGGGGCTGCGCGGGGGTGATCCTGGACCAGCCCGAGGTGGCGCTCGCCGCCCTGGGGAGGGACGCCGGATGAGGGTGGGCGTGGTGGGCGGAGGCATCAACGGCCTGAGCACCGCCTGGGCCCTGCTGCAGGCGGGCCACGAGGTGGAGCTGTTCGAGCGCGGCGAGCTGATGCGGGCCACGAGCAGCGCCTCCACCAAGCTGCTGCACGGCGGCCTGCGCTACCTGGAGCACGGCGAGCTGCGCCTGGTGCGCGAGTCCTTGCAAGAGCGCAACTGGTGGCTGCGCCACGTGCCGGATCTGGCCCGGCCGCTGCGGCTGGTGCTGCCCGTCTACCGCTCCGCATCGCGGTCGCGCTGGAAGCTGAAGGCTGGCCTGTGGCTCTACGACCGCCTGGCGGGGCGGCAGGGCATTGGCGCCCATGGCTGGCGGTCGACCGCGGAGCTCACGGCCCTGGCGCCCGAGCTGCGCGCCTCCGGGCTGCGCGGTGGCTATGTCTTCTACGACGGCCAAATGGACGACTACTGCCTGGGCCTGTGGGTGGCGGAGCGGGTGCGGGAGCTGGGTGGGGTCCTCCGCGAGCATGCGGAGGTGCGGCGGGTCAGCGAGCGCGGTGCCCTGGAGACGGCTGAGGAGAGCCACGATTTCGACCGGGTGGTAAACGTGGCCGGACCCTGGGCGGAGCGGCTCAACGCCGCCAGCGACATCGAGGGCGGCTGCCGGATGGACCCGGTGCGCGGTAGCCATCTCCTGCTGGAGCGGCCCCTGGCGGTAGGGTTCCTTCTGGAAGCGCCGCAGGATCGCCGGCCCTTCTTCGCCCTGCCCTACCAGGGCCAGACCCTGGTGGGCACCACCGAGGTGCGCCAGGGCCTGGACGAGCCCATCCGGTGCAGTCCGGAGGAGCGGGACTACCTGCTGGAGGCCTACAACCACTACTTCCGCCAAGCGGTGCCGGAGGAGGTGGCCGAGACCTTCGCCGGCCTCCGTCCCCTGATCCGCTCGGGGCCGGACGTGAACCGGGCGAGCCGGGAGTACCGGATCGAGCAGCGGGGGCGGCTGGTGACCGTCTGCGGGGGCAAGTGGACCACCGCCCGCCGACTGGGCCAGGAGGTGGCGCGCACGGTCGGCGGTTAGCTGGCGGTCGTCGAAGGACGCCAAGCACCATCGGCCTTATCCCGTATGGGGCAGGGTTTCCGGCCGTGCTAACAATGGCCGGAAACCCTCCCGCCCCGGACCCCTACCGTGCAGTCGTCCTCCTCCTTCCGCTCCCTCCTCCCCGGCATGGCGCCCAGCCTGCTGGGGGCGGTCGCCGTGGTGGGGCTGCTGTACGTGGGCCGCAACGTGCTGATCCCCATCGTGATCGCGGCCCTGCTGAGCCCCCTGCTCGCCCCGGTGGCCGGCCTGCTGGAGCGCCTGCGCCTGGGGCGCATCGGCAGCGCCCTGATCGTGGCGGCGCTCCTGGCGGTGGTGGCGGCCTCGGTGGCGGGGGTGGTCTCCCGGCAGCTGGTGGTGCTGGCGGATTCCCTGCCCGATTACCGCGCGAACATCGTGCAGCGCATCGAGGGCCTGCAGCCCGAGGGGAGCACGGTGCTGGGGCGGATCATGGAGGCCGCGCAAGGCGTCCGCGAGGAGGTGGGCGGGGAGGAGGAAGAGCCGCCGGGGGCCGGCGAGGGCGAGGCCGGAGCGGGGGAGGAACGGGAGCCCGTGCCGGTGCAGATCCACCAGGAGCCCGCATCGGAGGTCCTTGCCATCCTCCGCACCTATGGCGGCATGTTCCTGCAGCCCGTGGGCATGGCCGGCCTGGCCTTCGTCTACCTCATTTTCTTTCTGATCTACCGCGAGGACCTCCGGGAACGGGTGATCCGCCTGGCGGGGGTCGGGCGCCTCAGCCTGACCTCCCGGGCCCTCGACGACGCCGGCCGCAAGATCACCCACTACCTGCGCGCCCAGGCGATCATCAACGTGACCTACGGCATTCCCGTGGGCATCGGTCTGTGGTTCATCGGCGTCCCCAACGCCGCCCTGTGGGCGATCCTGGCCATCCTCCTGCGCTTCATCCCCTTCATCGGCCCCTGGGTGGGGGCCGGCCTGCCCGTGATCCTTTCCTTTGCCGTGTTCGACGGCTGGATCCAGCCGCTGGGGGTGCTGGGGCTCTTCCTGGTCCTGGAGCTGTTCTCCAACAACGTGCTGGAGCCCTGGCTGTACGGGGCCAGCACAGGTCTGTCGCCGGTGGCCGTACTGTTCGCGGTGGTCTTCTGGAGCGCGCTGTGGGGCCTGGTGGGTCTGGTGGTGGCCATCCCCCTGACCGCCTGCCTGGTGGTGCTCGGACGCTATGTGCCTGCCCTCCAGTTCTTCCCGGTCATCCTGGGCCGGGAGCCTCCCCTGCCGCCCGCTGCGGGCTTCTATCACCAGCTCCATGATCTGGACGTGGACGAGGCCGGCCGTCTGTTGGCCGACCACCGCGAACGGCACGGCCTCCTCGTTACCCTGGACGAGGTGGTACTCCCTGCCCTGCGCCTCGTCCAGGAAAACCACATCGGGGGCGAGCTGACCGCCGGGCAAGTGGACGGGATGCTGCGCGCGGCCCGCAAGGCCCTCCGTCCCCTGGTGATGGGCGAGGAGCCGTTCCCCGAGCCCGCCCTGGAGGTACCCGACCAGGCGGGGCTGGTCTGTATCCCTGCCCACGACGATCTGGATGAGCTCCCCGCCCAGCTCCTGGTGGCCCTGCTGCGCTCGAAGGGCATGCCGGCGGTGCACATGCCGGCGGATACGCTGGCCGGGGACCTGGCCGCCCGGCTGCCGGGTGGCCATCGCGCCGTGCTCTGCCTCTCCACCGTTCATCCCGCCGACGACGCGCGGGTCCGCTACCTGTGCAAGCGCCTGCACGGAAGGGATCCCGCCTGGTCCATCCTCGTGGGGGCCTGGGGGCAGGACCCCGATTCCCTCCAGTCCTTGCGGGAGGCCGGGGCGCATTTCGTCACGGGCAGCCTGGCGGAGGCCCGCGAGTGGGCCCTTCGCAAAAGGCAGGAGCTGGAAACCCTGGAAACGTAGCGGATCGGTGTTCACTTGGCCGCCATGCCGTCGCCGGGTCTTACGGGCCATCAGGTCATTCGAGTACCCAAAATGGTTCGTTTGCGGCCGGGGTGGTTGGCAAAAGGCGGGGAATTCCGAGCAACCATCATTATTATCTGTGTGATGATGGTTTTGGCTTTGCCTGGCGGCCCTTTTCTGGTCTTTTAATTGTAAAAATATATTTCTAACTTTCGGAAAAATTTACAATAAAAATTCCCGACTGCAATGCAATATAGCTTGGTTTGTATTTGGGTTTTCGTGTAATAGTGGGCAAGCGTAGTCATCATTTATGGGCTTGAAGACCGATAAGGAGCGGTGATGGATACACCCGCAGGCTTGCCCCGGGTTCCGGAGGTTCTGCTCCCCAAGGTGGAGGAGCTGGGGGAGGGCAGGGATGGGTGGCTGGGGGGAGGCCTGGGCGTACGGCAAGAGGCGTCCCAGGCCGTGGGGCCGCCGGTCCTCATGGGCGAGATGGAGCTGACCGAGCAGGAGGCCAGGGAGCTCAACCTGCTCTTCCATCGCTACAAGGGACGCCCGGTCTGCAAGGATCCGGGCGACGCGCGCCCAGGGCTGCTGGTTTCCCCCCGTACCCTGCGCTGGAACGGCGCCGACCGGGCCTATGTGGAGTTCAACATCCTGGGGATCCTGTGAGCCCCTGATCCCCGATTTCAGGCCGTGTCGGCCTGGGGCGCGGCGGCCCGCGTCCCCATGGCGCGCTCTTCCAGGAGCGCGTCCAGGGCCTGGAGGGCCCGTGGCGATGCGTCCTGGAACACCGCCTGGGCCCGGTTGTCCACCACCCTGTCCACCCGCACCGGGAGGCGGTGGCGCTCCAGCCCCTCGGCCGTCTCGCGGGTGAGCTCAACCTCGTCGATGGCGTGGGGATAGAGGGTCCAGGCGCTGAGGCAGATGCGCAGCGCCTCCCGGCTCGCCCGTTCGGCGACGCACATGGCGACGGGCAGGCCCTGCACGTATATGGTAACCAGCATGTTCAGCTCGTGGGACGGGTTGGTGGGCTGGCTCATGACATTCTCCTGGGAATCGGCTGTCCGCACCCAGGACAAAAGCAATTCCCGTGCCCATCATTGAAATAGTTTTAATTTCAGTGTGTTATTTGGTAGATCGGGCCGGCCTCCGGGCCTTTTCCCATCGCGACCGTCGCCGCCCGCCGACAGCGCCCCGGATACCCTGGTCCATTTGTCCGAAAAGCCACGCCATGTCGCGGATTTCCGGTTGCATCGCGGGCTCTGGGAGGTGATGCTTTGCGGCGACAGGGGGGAGCCGGGGCCGCATGGGCCGTCCGGCACCGGAGCCGTCTTGGCAATCGGACAGTGGCGAGGAAGACATGGGTATATGGGAGTCCCTTCGGGGAGAGCGGGTGGAAGTGGAGCTAACCGACGCCCGGGGCCGCAAACGGCGGAAGCGGGTGCGGGTCGAGCGGATTCCCCGCCTGGAGAAGAAGGGCTATAGGGTTCGGCGCCTGGACCGGGTGAAGGTCCACGTCCTCGACGCCTTTCAGGGGCCCTTGGAGGCGGAGTGGGTGGTCGGGCGGGATGTCACGCGGGACGTGGTGGAGCGTTTCGTGGATCCCGAGACCGACGCCCTGTACGCCGTGGTGCTGTATGAAGGCGCCGAGGTCCGGGACACCAAGATCACCAACCGGGCGAAGTGGGAGGAGCTGCGGGCCTCCATGGACCGGTAGCCGTCCGCGCGGCCGGCAGCCGGAGCCGAGGGGCCCGCACGGAGCGATGAGCGGATTGGAGAAGCGGTACCGAGCGGCCTGGTGGCTCCCCGGCGGCCACCTGCAGACCCTGTGGCCCGCCCTGATGCGGCGGCCACCCAAGGCGCGGGTGCGGCGGGAGCGCCTGGAGCTGGAGGACGGCGACTTCCTGGACCTCGACTGGCTGGCGGATGGGCCCGCCGGGGGCCCGGTTGTGGTGCTCCTGCACGGCCTGGAGGGCTCCCTGGAGTCGCACTACCTGCCGGGGCTCATGCGGGAGCTGGGGGAGCAGGGGCTGCGGCCCGTGCTCATGTACCACCGCGGCTGCAGCGGCGAGCCCAACCGCACCCACCGTTGCTACACCGGCGGGGATGCCGACGACCTGGCCCGGGTGGTGGCGCTCCTGCGGGAACGGGAGCCGGACACGCCACTGGCGGCGGTGGGCTTCTCCCTGGGCGGCAACCTGTTGCTCAAGTGGCTGGGGGAGACGGGGCCCGACAACCCCTTGGCCGCGGCGGCGGCCGTCTCCCCGCCCTTCCGCCTCGACCGGGCCGCGGCGCGGCTGGAGGGTGGCCTGTCCCGGTTGTACCAGGGCCACCTGCTGCGGACCCTGGTGGGCTCCCTGGAGCGCAAGTACGCGGGGCGGCCCGAGGCCTCTCCCGTGCCCCTGGAGCGGGTCCGCGCGGCCTCCTCCTTCCGCGCCTTCGACGACGTCTTCACCGCCCCCGTGCACGGCTACGCCGGGGTGGATGACTATTACCACCGAGCCAGCTGCCGTTCCTACCTGGGCGACATCACCGTCCCCACCTTGATCCTGCATGCCCTGGACGATCCCTTCACCACCCCCGACGCCGTGCCGGAAACCGGTGAGCTTTCCCCCTCGGTGCAACTGGAGCTGCACGCCCGCGGCGGCCACGTGGGCTTCGTCACCGGGGGAATGCCCGGGTGCTCCGGCTACTGGATCGAGGAGCGGGTACCCCGGTTTTTGAGCGGGGCGTTGTCATCGAACTTTCACGTCCCTGACCAAACCCTTTCATATTTCGCCACTAGCCTCTGGCCCCGGTAAGGCAATCCCGCCGAACCGCGACCAATAAGGAGGCTAGTTCATGCCTGAATTGGCGAACCGGGCGGTTACCGCCCTGTTCTTGGCCGGGGTGGCCGCCCCCGCCTCGTCCCCCGCTGGCGTGACCGTCTACGACAAGGGCGATACCCACCTGGAATTCGGTGGTCGCCTCCAGGCCCAGTACCATCTGGAGAACCCGGACGCAGGCGACAGCACTGATGAGCTGTTCTTCCGCCGCATGCGCCTGTACATGGAGGGTGGTGTGACGGAGGACATCTCGGGCAAGTGGCAGGTGGATTTCGGCAAGGCCGGAGTCAGCGTGAAGGACGCCTATATCGCCTACTCGTCCCTGGGCCCCGGCCAACTAACCGTCGGCAACCACTACGTGCCCTTCTCGCGCGAGTCCAATACCTCCTCCAAGCGCCAGCAGCTGGTGGAGCGGACCTTCGTCGGGGACCACAACTATGGCACCCCGGACCGTCAGCTAGGTGTTTCCTACGCCGGCGGCACCGACTTGGTCGGCTACCAATTCGGGGCCTACGAGGCCTATATCGATGCCGACACCGACAAGCTGGATTTCGGCTCGGGCGCCAACAAGGACGACGATTGGTACGGCGGTAAGATGGTCGCCGGAGGCCTGGATTTCTTTCTCGTGGGAGGGTCGTTCAAGAAGGCTCAGGGTGATTTCGTCCGCGATCCCAGGCTGGCCCTGGGGATTAACGGGTTCACCTGGGAGAATGACGATGACGAGCCGGGGATTGCCACCCTCACCCAGGCCCAGCAGTACGATTCCGTAAGCGGCTTCAGTGCCGATGCGGCGTTCCGGGGTGGCGGACTGTCGGTGGACGCCCAGTACAACCGTTTCGCCACCGAGACCAACGGGGATAACGTTACCTCCGGCATTATCGAGGGTGGAGAGGGCGACTTCGGGACCTACGCGGTGGAGGGTGGCTACATGCTGATCCCGTCCCGGGCGGAGCTGGTTGCCGGCTACCAGGCACTCGACGCCGATGCCTACGACGAGACGTGGACCCGGGCCTCCGCGGGCCTGAATTTCTTTATCAACGGGCACACCGACAAGCTTCAGGCCACCTACCGGGTGGGGGCCAACCGGGAGGGGGTTGACGGGAATGACGTCAACGAGCTGTTTGTGCAGTTCCAGCACGTGATTTAGCCGCTTTCGCACAGGAGCTTTCTCCCTCAGCAGGGCCCCGGGCAACCACCCCGGGGTTTTTTTGCAATTGAAGGGTGCCTTGCGGGGAGACCGGCCAGGGGGGGAGGTGGCGGAGGTCGGTTCCCCGCTCTAGTGGCCCGCGGCTGGTGCCCGGTACAATGGGGGATCTTCTCCCTAGCTAAGACGGTATCCAGGAATGGAACGGTTTCGAGCCGGGCACGCCGGGGGCGCCCTGTGGCGGGATGCGGCGGATTCCTGCCTTCGGCAGGTGGGCGAGCTGCCGGCGGACGCCAACCTCGGTTTTGTATACATCACGGACGACTGGAGCGACGAGTTCGCCGCCATCGTCGACTACCTCAAGGCCCACACCGGCATCGAGCAGTGGGTGGGCACCCTTGGGGCTGGGGTCTGCGGGTCCGGCCAGGAGTACCACCTGATGCCGGCCATGAGCGTTCTGGTGGCCACCTTCCCCCCGGACGCCGTGCGCCTGTTGCCCACCCAGCGGGAGGACCTGTCGGATCTGCGCGCCGAGCTGGGGTCCTGGTACCAGGGGCACGCGGCGGTCCGGGGGGTGGTGCACGGTGATCCCCGCAACGCCGAGGTGCCCGAGCTGATCGGCCGGCTGGCCGCGGAGCTTCCCGACGGCTTCCTGGTGGGCGGGCTCACCTCCACCCGGCGTCGGGCCTATCCGCAGGCGGTCGGACCGGTGACCGAGGGCGGGCTCTCGGGGGTGCTGCTCACCGAGGAGGTCCCCGTGGTCACCGGGCTCACCCAGGGCTGCACCCCCATCGGCCCGCGTCGGGAGATCACCTCCTGCGACGGCAACGCCCTCATCGAGCTGGACGGACGGCCCGCCCTGGATGCGTTCTACGAGGACATCGGCGAGTTGCTGGCCCGCGACCTCAACAAGGCCGCCGGCTACATCTTCGCCGGGTTCCCCCAGGGCGGCGCGGACAGCGGGGACTACCTGGTGCGCAACCTGGTGGGGGTCAACGAGGCCAAGAAGGTAGTGGGCGTGGGCGAGGAGGTCAGCGAGGGCCAGGAGATCATGTTCTGCCGCCGGGACGGCAACACCGCCCGCGAGGACCTGATCCGCATGGTCCGCGAGGTGCGCGAGCGGGCGGGCGGCGACGCGCGGGGGGCGCTGTATTTCTCCTGCGTGGGCCGCGGCGCCAGCCTGTTCGGCGAGGACTCCAACGAGCTGCGCCTGGTGCGCCAGGAGCTCGGCGACGTGCCCCTGGCCGGTTTCTTCTGCAACGGGGAGATCCACGACAGCCGCCTGTACGGCTACACCGGCGTACTGGCCCTGTTCCCTTAGGGGTTCGCTTCCGGAGCCGGATGACTCGCTCTGGCCGCCGCTGCGAAGGCGGAGGAAGGCACTGTGGGAGCGGTCCGTGACCGGGCTCGTCAGGGACGGGCGCCGCGCGACGCCCGCGAAAGGGGTCAACCGAGGCCATGTCCTTTTCCGATCTTCCCGTGCCCAAGGTAATCTCCGGCGGCCAGACGGGGGTGGACCGCGCCGCCCTGGACGCCGCCATGGCGGCGGGGCTGGCCGTGGGCGGCTGGTGCCCCACGGGGCGCCGCGCCGAGGACGGCCCCCTCGACGCCCGCTATCCGCTGGTTGAGACCCCCTCCCGGGACTACCGGCAGCGCACGCGCTGGAACGTCCGGGACGCCGACGCCACCCTGGTGCTCGGCTGGGGGCGCCTGACGGGGGGGACGGCCCTGACCGTGGGCTTCATCCGGGAATACGGCCGGCCCCACCGGGTGGTGCCCCTGGACGGGGATCCCGATCCCGGCCCCGTGCGCGCCTGGCTCCGGGAACAGGAGGTGACGACCCTGAACGTGGCGGGGCCGCGGGGCGACGCCGAGGGCCGGATCTACGCGGCGGCCCGGGCCTTTCTCACGGCGCTTTTCGAATACGCGAAGGAGGCTTGAGCGTGACGGTCATCCGGCTCGGGGTGGACCTGGGCGGCACGAAGACCGAGGTCATCGCCCTCGACGGGGAGGGCCGGGAACGCCTGCGGCGGCGGGTGGATAGCCCCCGCGGGGACTACGGTGCCACCCTGGATAACCTCGCCGGCCTGGTGGCCTGGGCGGAGGCGCAGCTGGGCACCCGTGCCACGGTGGGCGTGGGCACGCCCGGGGCCCTGTCCCGGGCCACCGGCACCATCAAGAACGCCAACTCCACCTGGCTCAACGGCCAGGCCCTGCATCGCGATCTGGAGGCGCGCCTGGAGCGCCCCGTGCGCATTGCCAACGACGCCAACTGCTTCGCCCTGTCCGAGGCCGCCGACGGTGCCGGCTCGGATGCGCGGGTGGTGTTCGGGGTGATCGCGGGCACGGGGACCGGGGCCGGCGTGGTGGTGGACCGGGAGGTGCTGACCGGTCCCAATGCCGTCGCCGGGGAGTGGGGGCACAATCCCTTGCCTTGGCCGGCCGCGGGGGAGGTGCCGGGTCCGCCCTGCTATTGCGGGCTCCGCGGCTGCATCGAGACCTTCCTGTCGGGGCCGGGGCTGGCGGCGGACCATGAGCGGCATACGGGGAACGCCCGCGACGCCCGGGCCATCGTCGCCGCCGCCGAGGAGGGCGATGCGGACTGCGCGGCCACCCTGCGCCGCTACGAGCACCGCATGGCCCGCGCCCTGGCCCATGTGATCAACATCCTGGATCCCGACGTCATCGTCCTCGGCGGCGGCATGGGCAACATCGGCCGCCTCTACGAGCGTGTCCCGGCGCTCTGGGGCCGCTTCGTCTTCTCCGACCGGGTGGATACCAGGCTGGTGCCACCCCGCCACGGGGACTCCAGCGGGGTGCGCGGCGCCGCCTGGCTCTGGGGGCCCCGGGAGGCCGCCCGGGCCGTGGGAAGCGCCTGAAGGCCCGCCCCGCATACTGCCTGCCGGAAAAATCTGCCAAAATGGTCGGTTTCTCGGCCCGCGCCACCGGCCACCCGTTTCAGCCACCGCTAAGGACCTCAAGGCCCTATGTCCGGCGCCACCAAATACCTGCACCTGGACGGCCCCTTCGAGCTGGCACGCGGCGGGGCCCTGCCCGAGGTCACGCTGGCCTACGAGACCTGGGGGGAGCTCTCCCCCGAGCGGGACAACGCCATCCTGCTCTTCACCGGCCTCTCCCCCAGCGCGCACGCTGCCTCCTCCATGGAGGACCCCTCCCGCGGCTGGTGGGAGTTCATGATCGGCCCCGGGCGCGCCCTCGACACCAGCCGCTACTTCGTCATCTGCATCAACAACCTGGGCTCCTGCTTCGGCTCCACGGGGCCGGCCACCACCAACCCGGAGACCGGGCGACCCTACCGCCTGGACTTCCCGGAGCTCTCCGTGGAGGACATCGTCCGCTCCCAGCGTCAGGCCCTTCACAAGCTGGGCATCGAGCGGCTGCACGGGGTGGTGGGCGCGTCGCTGGGCGGTATGTCGGCCCTGGCCTTCGCGGTGATGTATCCCGACGACGTGGACGAGCTGGTGGTGATCTCGGCGGCCACCAGCGCCACCCCCTTCGCCATCGCCATCCGCTCCTTGCAGCGGGACTGCATCAAGAGCGATCCGGCCTGGAAGGGCGGGTTCTATCCGGAGGGGCAGCAGCCGCAGGAGGGCATGCGGCTGGCGCGTAAGATGGGGCTCATGTCCTATCGCTCGCCGGAGGAGTGGCAACAGCGCTTCGGGCGGGAGCGGGTGGAATGGCTGGACGAACCGGGCAGCCAGCCCTTTGACATCGAGTTCCAGGTGGAGTCCTACCTGGAGGCCAACGCCCGCAAGTTCGTGAAGGTGTGCGACGCCAACTGCTACCTGTACCTGTCGCGGGCCATGGACCTGTTCGATCTGGGGGAGCACGCCGGGGACGGCGATCCCGACACGGCCCTCAAGCAGATCCGGGCCCGGCGGGCGCTGGTGCTCGGCGTGGAGACCGATTTCCTGTTCCCGGTCTGGCAGCAGAAGGCCGTCGCCGACGGCCTGAAGGATGCCGGCCTGTCCACCCACTACATGCCGCTGCCCTCCCTCCAGGGCCACGACGCCTTCCTGGTGGACAAGGCCCGGTTCATTCCCGTGGTGGGGGAGTTCTTCTCCAGCGGCGGGGACGCCTCCGAAGCGTGACCCGCCGCCTCGGGGCTAGCCAGCCCTCCGCCCCGTCATCTGCTGAGATCGCCACGGCGAGCGGAACCACGTCCATGGCCAGTACCCGCGCTGGCCGCCGGACTCCCGGCAGCCGGCGGATCCGCCCTGTTTGGTGATGTACTGTGGCTGGCTCCGCACCACGCCGCGGGCGGCGTCCACCTCCGCCTCCAGCCGGGCCTCCCGCTCGGACCGTTCCTGGTTATCGCTCATCGGACTCGCCTCCTTGGGGATCCACCACGCGGCGCCCTTCCGGCCGCCCCCTGCTTTTTTCACCATCCTCTCTTAACTCGCTAGCATCCATTCGGATTCCCCGCAATGGGCGCCCCGGTCCTCCTCCCCGTAGACTTCTCCGAGGCCTTGGGTATGGCGGGCCGGGGGCAAGGTGGAGGAGGTTTCATGAGCCGGGAGCACCGGGGGCGGCAGGCCGCCCGCCCGGGCGAGCTGGGCACGGCCGACTGGAAGGCGGTGGCCCGGCGGGTCTGGCGGGGGATAAGCCGGGACAACCTGAGCGTGGTCGCCGCGGGGGTGGGCTTTTACGCCTTCTTCGCCCTGTTTCCCGCCCTGGCCGCCGTGGTCTCCCTTTACGGGCTGGTAGCCGATCCCGGGGACGTGGAGCGCATGGTCCGGCAGGTCCAGGACGTCCTCCCGGAGGCGGTAACCGGGATCCTGTCCAGCCAGCTGCGGAAGCTGGCGGAGAACACCGGCGCCCGCCTGGGGGTGGGCGTGGTGGTCGGCATCCTCATCGCCCTCTGGAGCGCCACCAAGGGGACCAAGGCCCTGATGGTGGGCCTGAACATCGTCAACGGGGAGGAGGAGAAGCGGGGGTTCCTGCGTCAGAACGCGGTGGCGCTGGGCCTTACCCTCGGGGCGGTGCTGGCCGTGATCCTGGCCCTGGCCATGGTGGTGGTGGCCCCGGCGGTGCTGGCCGCTTTTCCCCTGCCCGACCTCCTGCGTCCCCTCATCGCCTGGGTGCGCTGGCCGGTGCTGGCCGTCCTGATGGCGCTGGGACTGTCGGCGCTCTATCGCTACGCCCCCAGCCGCCGGCCCCCCCGCTGGCGCTGGCTCACCCACGGGGCGGTGCTCGCGACCGGGCTGTGGCTGATCGCCTCGGGCTTGTTCTCCTGGTACGTGGCCAATTTCGGCGCCTACAACAAGACCTACGGCTCCATGGCGGCTATCGCCATCCTGCTCATGTGGTTCTTCCTCTCCGCCTACGTCATCCTCCTCGGGGCGAAGGTGAACAGCGAGCTGGAGCACCACACGGAGCGGGATACCACGGTCGGCGCGGATCGGCCCATGGGCCGGCGGGAAGCGGTGGTGGCGGACACGGTGGCCGGCTCGACGGACACGGAGGGGGAAGGGGGCGTTCGGGCCGAATGATGGACCCTACCCGACCGGGCGGGGCGGGGCCTCGAACGCACTTGTCCGGGAGCCGTCGCTCCCGGACAAAGAGGACGGGCGGAAGCCTACAAAGGCCCTACAGGTACTCCTCGCGGATCTCCTGCTTGATGCCGGTGGTGGCTTCCCGCTTGTAGTTGAAGAAGTCCTTGCCTTCCTCGTAGGCGCCGTCCACCACGAATTTTCCCAGGGCCAGCATCTCGGGGGTGCTGGGGTTGGAGATGAAGCGCACGGCTTCCTCGCCTTCCTCGTCGTAGACGATCAGGGTCGGGGTGGCGCGGGCTCGGTTCTGCACGGCGAAGTCCCCCTGGGAGAGGGAATCGCCGTCCACGTCCACGAACTGCGCGTCACCTTTGATGTTGACCTTGTAGACGTCGAAGTACTTGTGGAAGAAGTCGTGGACGATGGGCTGGGTGAAGACCTCCTCCTCCATCTTCTGGCAGAAGGGGCATTCGTCCTGGTGGAAGTAGAGCAGCATGCCCTTCTTGCCCGAATCCACGGCGTCCTGGAGGTTCCGCTGGAAGTCCCCGAACGCGGGGATGTTGTAGAAGGACTGCGGGTCGGCGCGTTCGGCCTGGACGGGCGCTGCCGCCAGCGCCAGGAGCGCGCCGAGCCCCAGGGTGAGGATCCGCTTCCATGGGCGCGTGCGTTTCATTGCTGCGTCCTCCGGGGCTGAGGGGACGGGCAGGCCGTCTCCGGAAAATGGGAACCGAACGCCTATTCGGTTATAGGCCACAAGGCCTGCGGCGTCAACCGTCTGCCGCGAGGGCGGCCTCTTCCCGGCAGCCGGGGGCTACCTTCTCCAGGGCCTCCCGGATCACCTCCACTCCGGCGTCCCGGCGGGGAGCGTTCTCCGAGATGTGGCGTCGCCAGGCGCGGGCGCCCGGCATTCCCTGGAACAGCCCGAGGATGTGGCGGGCCATGGCCTGGAGCCGCACGCCCCGGTCCAGCTCCCGTTCCATGTAGGCCATGTAGCGCTCCACCACCTCGCGGCGAGGAAGAAGGGCGGGGTCCTCGCCCAGGAAGCGGCGTTCCGCCTCGGCCATGATCCAGGGCCGCTCGTAGGCGGCGCGGCCGATCATGGCGCCGTCCAGGTGGGGCAGCTGCGCGGCCATGTCCTCGACGCTGCGCAGCCCACCGTTGGTGATGATCTCCAGCTCCGGGAATTCCCGCTTGAGGCGGTGTACCTCCTCGTGGCGCAGGGGCGGTTTCTCCCGGTTCTCCTTGGGGGATAGGCCCTGCAGCCAGGCCTTGCGGGCGTGGACGATGAAGGTGCCGCAGCCGGCCGCGGCCACCCGGTCCACGAAAGCATGCAGATGGGCGTAGTCGTCCTGGTGATCGATGCCGATGCGGTGCTTGACGGTCACGGGGAGGGCAACGGCCTCGCGCATGGCGGCCACGCATTCGGCCACCAGGCCGGGCTCCGCCATGAGGCAGGCGCCGAAACGGCCGTTCTGCACCCGGTCGCTGGGGCAGCCCACGTTGAGGTTCACCTCGTCGTAGCCCCATTCCTCCGCCAGGCGCGCGCAATGGGCCAGCTCGGCCGGCTCGGAGCCGCCGAGCTGCAGGGCCACGGGGTGCTCCTCGGGGTTGTAGGCGAGATGGCGCGCCACGTCGCCGTGCAGCAGCGCCCCGGTGGTCACCATCTCCGTGTACAGCAGGGTCCGCGGCGCCACCAACCGCATGAAGTAGCGGTGGTGGCGGTCGGTGCGGTCCATCATGGGGGCCACGGAGAGGGTGCGGTCGAGCATGGCGGAGCGGCGGTCTTCGGGGTGAAAGGGCGCGGTTCGGGCTTGCCAGCCGCATCGGGCGCTCGCCCAACACGGGACCCCGATCCATTCGGGATCCGGGAGGCAGGATAGCCGGGCTGGGAGGGGCCTACAAGGGGAAGGAGCCGGCCTCCCGGCAGGGCGGGAGGGGGAGGGAAGGGCCCGAGAGGCCGGCTAACGCAACCGAAAGGGTCAGGCCTGCAAGCGCTCGAACTTGGCCTCCAGGTCGGCCCGGCTCTCCTGATTGTCCGGGTCGGGCTCGATGCAGTCCACGGGGCACACCTCGATGCATTGCGGGTCGTCGTGATGGCCCACGCACTCGGTGCAGCTGGCCGGGTCCACCTGATACAGATCCAGATCCTCGTCGTAGAAGATGGCCTCGTTGGGGCACTCCGGCTCGCAGACCGTGCAGTTGATGCAGTCCTCCGTGATCAGCAGGGCCATGCCCATCCTCCTTAGATGTGTGGGTGTGATCCGGGGCTCCGGCGCCACCTTCCGCGGCCCGCCCTTCTACCCCTGGCCGGCTCAGAAGCAGGGCCATGCCAGGGCCCCGATGGCGCCGATGAGGAAAATGGCTCCGCCGGCCCGCAGGACACGCCGGAGGCCGGGAACAGCGATGGGTACGCACATGGAGTGCTCCTCGGTAGCTGATCCGGTTCCATGATGGTACAGCCGGGGGCGGGCCGAAGGGCTCCACCCCTCTAGCAATCTCCTTGCCAGAAATAGGCTGAAAGGGCCCATGCCCCGGAATCGGCGCATGGGCCCGTGCGGCGCGGGGCCGCTTACCGGGAGGCACGCCGGGTTGGGCGGGAGCGGGTGTCGTTCGGACGGGCGGGCACTGCCATCCTTGGCACCGGCCGGGGAGCGAGCCGACACCGTGGGGGACTCAGGCCTCACCCCTCCGGGCGGCCCTGAGCTTGCGGTAGAGGGTGCGCTCGCTGATCCCCAGGCGCGCCGCGAGCTCCTTGCGATCGTTTCCGGCGCGGGCCAGGGCCCAGCGCAGGTAGCGGTGCTCCACCTCGTCGAGGGGCAGGATTTCGTGGGGCCAGGGTTCGCCTCGACCCCCCGGAAGCCCCCGGCCGCAGACGCCCGGAAAGTGCTCGGGAAGCAGGGCCGCCCCATCGGCGAGGATGGTCGCCCGTTCCAGGAGGTTGCGCAGCTCGCGCACATTGCCGGGGAAGGCGTAGGCCTGCAGACAGGATACGGCCGTTTCGCTAAGGGTATGGCCCCGCCCCTGCTCCATGCGGCGGAGCAGGGCATCGGCCAAAAGGGGGATATCCTCGGGTCGCTCGCGCAGCGGGGGCAAGGGGATGGGGAAGGGGCTGAGCCGGTAGAAGAGGTCGGCCCGGAAGCTTCCCTCGGCCACCATCTCCTCCAGGTTCCGGTGGGTGGCGCACACCAGCCGAAAATCGGTCTTTCTTGGCTCCACCCCTCCAACGGGGCGAAAGGTCCGGGTCTCAAGCAGGCGAAGAAGCTTCACTTGCATGGAAAGGGGGATGTCGCCCACCTCGTCGAGGAACAGGGTGCCCTGGTGGGCCGCTTCCACCAGCCCCGTCTTCTGGTGATGGGCGCCGGTGAAGGCGCCTTTCACGTGCCCGAACAGCTCCGACTCGAACAGGCTTTCGGTGAGCCCGGAGCACTCCACCGGCACGAAGGGGCCGCCGGAGCGGCGGCTCCCCTCATGCACCGCCTTGGCCACCAGCTCCTTCCCGGTTCCCGATTCCCCCAGCAGCAGAACGGCGGTCTCGGCGGGGGCTACCCGCTCCACCAGCTCCACCATGTGGTTGAAGGCCGGGGAACGTCCCACCAGGCCCGGTCCGTCCTCGCGGGGTGAGGCGGTCCGGGCCTGATGGAGGACCTCCAGGAAATGGGTGACCTCTCCCGACCCGTTCCGGAGGGGATGGACCTCCACATCCACGTGCTCCTTTCCGGCGGGGGTGTGGTGGATGTGCAGGACCCGGCTGGGCGCGTCCCGTTCCAGGCTCGATTTCAGGGGGCACTCCTCCCCCGTTTCGTCGCAGGGGCGGGAATAGCCGTGGGACACCTCGTAACAGTGGCGTTGGGCAAGGGGCTCCCCCTCGCCGTAGATCCCCTGGTACGCCGGGTTGGCGGCAACGATGCGGTAGTGCCGGTCGAGCAGGATGGCCGGTTGCCGGAAGGCGTTAAGCAGGTCGGCCGGTTCCGGGGAGGCGCTACGGGCGGGTGCCTTCATGCTATTGGTCCGGTGGGGTGCCAAATTTGGCATGAATTCTACCCGGTTTTTGCCGCCAATGGCAGGCAGGGCACGGGTTCTGGTGGTGGGGGGGCCGCGTCCGGTGGCGGGCAAGACGGCACCGCGACCCGCGGGCAGGGACTATTCCGTGTACCGGGATCGTGCCCCCACCAAGCTTCCAAGGTGGCACGGGAGTTGCCAATTCCTCGGTCGGCTCAAGGGCTTGTCCGGGTCATGGCCTTCGCCAACGGTGGGTTTGACCCCGGGAAACCAGATGGCCGATGCTCAATAAGGGACCCTGGGGTTTTCGGTGGAAATTCCGCCGGGAAGCCGGAGGGCGGAAGGCCGGTCCTGCCGGGTATCGTCACGGGACCGTTCACGAGGAGGTGGCAATGAAATCGACGATTCCAGGCGGATTTCTGGTAGCCGGTCTGCTCGCCGCGCTGCCGGCGTGGGCGGCGGAGGAGATGCCCGAGCGCGAGCAGGCCGCCAAGGAGGCGGCGAGCGCCCTCATGAAGGAGCTCGGCGGGGAGCTCAAGCAGGCCATGAAGGAAGGGGGACCGCCCGAGGCCGTCAAGGTGTGCACGCAGAAGGCGCCCCGGATCACGGCCCGCCTGTCCCGCGAGCGCGGCTGGCAGGTGACCCGCGTCTCCAACGATTTCCGCAACCCCCTCCTGGGCATGCCGGACCCCTGGGAGCAGGAGGTTCTGAAGGAGTTCGAGAGCCGGGCCGAGGAGGGCGAGTCCCTGAAAGGGATGGGCTACGGCGAGGTGGTGAACGAGCCGGAGGGCAAGTTCTACCGCTACATGCAGGCCATTCCCACCCAGGAGATGTGCGTCGCCTGCCACGGCCCCGAGGACCAGCTGGACCCGACGGTGCGCGAGACCCTGCAGGAGCGCTACCCCCACGACCGGGCCACCGGTTTCCAGCCCGGGGACCTGCGGGGCGCTTTCAGCATCAAGCAGCCGGTGGAGGAGTGACCCGGTAGCGATGCGTGCCAACGGGCCGTTCGGAGGCAGTACGAACGGCCCCCAAGGGAGGAGCCCATGACCGGGCGGCGACCGGATTCCCCGAGCTTCTTCTACGGCTGGCTGCCCCGCCTGGTGTCCGTTTCCCTGGTGGTGGCGGTGGTCCTGGTTGGGCTGGCGGCGCCGTGGTCCTCGATGGCGCGGGGCGGGGTGGGCGTGGTCCTGCCCTGGCTGGTGATCCTCTGGGGGCTGGCGGCCGGTTTCGCCCATGCGCTGGACTTCGTTCCCGCCCGGCCCCTCCCCAGGCTCCTGCTGGGGCCGGGGCCGGCCTGGATCCTGCTGCTCGGGGGGCTGCTTTGGATGCTGGTGCTGAGCGGGGCTCCGCCCGGAAGGCCCGAATGAGTCTTGGTTGACCCGAATCAAACGCAGGGGTGATTAGTAGGGTCTAATCTGTAACCACCACACGGATCACGCGGCAAGAGGGGAAGCACCATGGCCCATATCGTCATTCTGGGCGCGGGGACGGGCGGTCTGCCCGCGGCCTACGAGATGCGGGAGGCGCTCGGCAAGGAGCACGAGGTCACCCTTATCAACGCCACCGACTACTTCCAGTTCGTGCCCTCCAACCCCTGGGCGGCGGTGGGCTGGCGGGACCGGGAGGGCATCACCTTCCCCATGCGGCCGTACCTGGAAAAGCACGGCATCGGCTTCATTCCCCAGCGGGTGGACCGGATCGAGGCGGACAGCAACCGGCTGCAGCTCGCCGACGGCCAGACCGTCGATTACGACTACCTGGTGATCACCACCGGCCCCAAGCTCAACTTCGGGGCCATCGAGGGCCTGGGCCCCAACGGCTACACCCAGTCCGTGTGCACCATCGACCACGCCGAGCAGGCCTGGCGGACCTACCAGGAGTTCGTGGAGAACCCCGGTCCGGCGGTGGTGGGCGCGGTGCAGGGGGCGAGCTGCTTCGGCCCGGCCTACGAGTTCGCCGCCATCCTCCACCGCGACCTGGCCAAGCGCAAGATCCGGGACCAGGTGCCCATCACCTTCGTCACGAGCGAGCCCTACATCGGCCACCTGGGCCTGGGCGGGGTGGGCGACTCCAAGGGCATGCTGGAGCACGAGATGCGCCAGCGGCACATCAGCTGGATCACCAACGCCAGCGTGACCAAGGTGGAAGACGGCACCATGCACGTGGCGGAGCACGACGAAAACGGCGAGCTCAAAAAGGAGCACGAGCTGCCGTTCAACTACTCCATGATGTTGCCGTCCTTCCTGGGCGTGGACCCGGTGGCCGAGGTTCCCGACCTCTGCAACCCCAAGGGCTTCGTCAAGGTGGACGAGCACCAGCGCAGCCCCGTCTATTCCAACATCTTCTCCGCCGGCGTCTGCATCGCCATCCCGCCCGTGGAGCAGACTCCGGTGCCCACCGGCGCGCCCAAGACCGGCTACATGATCGAGTCCATGGTCAGCGCCATCGTGAACAACATCCAGGCGGAGCTGGAGGGCGGCACGGCGGACGCCCGGGGCACCTGGAACGCCATCTGCCTGGCGGACCTTGGCGACACCGGCGCGGCGTTCGTGGCCATGCCGCAGATTCCGCCGCGCAACGTGTCCTGGTTCAAGGAGGGCAAGTGGGTGCACTGGGCCAAGATCGCCTTCGAGAAGTACTTCCTGCGCAAGGTGAAAAAGGGCACCACCGAGCCCATCTACGAGAAATACATGCTGAAGGCCCTGGGCATTAACCGGCTCAAGGACAAGGAGACCGGCTGAGCCCGGCCCGCGTTGGGACCACCCGGCGGCCGGCCCCCTTGCGGGGCCGGCCTTTTTTTGTCCCTTAGTGGTACCCCGTGTCGCGGGTGACCTTGCCCCGGAACACCCAGTAGGACCAGGCCGAGTAGCCGAGGATGACCGGAAGCAGGATGGCCAGACCGATCAGGGTGAAGCCCTGGCTCGACGGGTGGGCCGCGGCCTCCTCGATGGACAGGTCGGGCGGGACGATATGCGGCCAGATGCCAATCAGCAGGCCGATGTAGCCCAGCCCGAACAGGGCCAGGGACAGGAGGAAGGGCAGCACCTCGCGCCCCTCCTGCACGGAACGCCACAGCAGCCAGGAGGTGACCCCCACCAGGATCGGCAGGGGAGCCAGCCAGAGGGCGTCGGGGAAGGTGAACCAGCGCTCCAGGACCTGGGTGTGCAGGACCGGCATCCAGACGCTCACCAGCACCAGGAAGATGATGACGAGCATGGCCAGCGGCCGGGCGAAGGTGAAGGCCAGCCGCTGTACCCCGTTCTCGGCCTTGAGGATCACCCAGGTGGCTCCCAGCAGGGCGTAGCCGCAGACCAGGGCGAAGCCGGTCATCACCGTGAAGGGGGCGAACCAGTCGAGGGGGCCGCCGGCGTACTGGCCGTTCTCCAGGGGCAGGCCGCGTACGATGGCCCCCAGGATAACCCCCTGCGCGAAGGCGGCGACGATGGAGCCCACCATGAAGGACACGCCCCACAGCCACCGCGAGCGCCCCGCCTTGAAGCGGAACTCGAAGGACACCCCCCGGAAGATCAGGGCGATCAGCATCAGGATAACCGGCAGATACAGCGCCGAAAGCACCAAAGAGTAGGCCCGGGGGAAGGCCGCGAGCAGGCCCGCGCCGCCCAGTACCAGCCAGGTCTCGTTGCCGTCCCAGATGGGGGCGGCGGTGTTCATCATCAGGTCGCGGTCGTCCTCGTTGTCCACGAAGGGCATGATGATGCCGATGCCCAGCACGAAGCCGTCCAGCAGGACATACATGATGACGCCCAGGCCGATGACGCCGAACCAGATGTAGGGCAGGAGCTCGATCACCTCAGCCCTCCTCCGGGGTATCGTTGGAGGCGGACAGGGGCCGACCCGGGGCCCCGCGGGGCGCCTCGGGGGCCGGGCGCCGGATCCCGCCGCGGATGAGCCGGAGCATGTACCAGATCCCCGCGCCGAACACCACGAAGTAGACCAGGACGAACACCGTGAGCGACACCGCCACGCTCACGGGGTCGATGGCCGAGTGCGCGTCCGAGGTGCGCAGCAGGCCCTGGATCACCCAGGGCTGGCGCCCGATCTCGGTGGTGTACCAGCCCATAAGGATGGCCACGAGACCGGAAGGGGCCATGAGGACCCAGGCGCGCTGCAGCCGCGTCGCGCGCTCCAGCCGGCCGCGCCACGCCGCCCACGCGCTCCCCCACGCCACCACCAGCATGAGCACCCCCAGGGCCACCATGATCCGGAAGGACCAGAACACCGGCTGCACGGGCGGCCGGTCCTCCGGGGCGAAGGCCTTGAGCCCCGTCACCTCCCCGTCCAGGTCGTGCTTGAGGATCAGGCTGGCCAACTTGGGGATGGCCACCTCGTAGTGGTTCTCCTCCGCTTTTTCGTCCGGCCACGCCGCCAGCACCAGCGGCGCGCCGCGCTGGGTCTCCCAGTGCCCCTCCATGGCCGCCAGCTTGGCCGGCTGGTGCTCCACCACGAACAGGCCGTGCAGGTCCCCCGCCACGATCTGCGCCGGAACCACCAGCGCCGTGAAGGCCGTGGCGAGTTTCAGCATGCGCAGGGACTCCTCCCGGTGCCGCCCCCGCCGCAGGTACCACGCCGACACGCCGCCCACGAAGAAGGCGGTGGCGAGGAAGGCCGCCAGGACCATGTGGACGAACCGATAGGGGAAGGAGGGATTGAAGACGATCTCGAACCAGTCCACCGGCATGAACACCCCGTCCTCCAGGGCGTAGCCCGCCGGGGAGTGCATCCAGCTGTTGGCGGAGAGGATCCAGAAGGCCGAGATCAGGGTCCCCAGGGCCACCATGCAGGTGGAGAAGAAATGCAGCCGGGGCGACACCCGCCGCCAGCCGAACAGCATCACCCCCAGGAAGGTGGCCTCCAGGAAGAAGGCGGTGAGCACCTCGTAGCTCAGAAGCGGGCCGAGGATGTTGCCCGCGGCGTCGGTGAGCCGGCTCCAGTTGGTGCCGAACTGGAAGCTCATGACGATGCCCGAGACCACCCCCATGCCGAAGCTCAGGGCGAAGATCTTGAGCCAGAAGAAGTACAGGTCCAGATAGACCTGCTCCCGCGTCCGGAAGTAGGCCGCCTGCAGAAAGGCCAGCCAGCACGCCAGGCCGATGGTGAGCGCCGGGAAGAGGATGTGGAAGGAGACCACGAACCCGAACTGGATGCGGGACAGCATCAGCGCGTCGAGCATGCCGCTCTCCATCCGCTTGTGGCCGGAGCGGGAGTCGTACGGACCCCGCCCTCCGGGGCTGGCGGTCTACCCGTGGTCGGGCCGGCCCCCACCGTGGGTCGGATAGGCTAGCTTCCGACCATGGCAAGGGGGACCCGCCTTGCCAATCCGGGTTGTTCTTTATGGGGGGAGCTCTTCCGGCCGCTTTCGCTGATCCGTCCCGGCCGTGGCGCTTGATCATGCGGGGGCGTAGCGGGTCCAAATGGTAGGAGGGTGCGGATTCGGCAACGGTCGGGAGATAACCATGGGCAAGGCGCACAACCTGGGCTTCCCGCGCATCGGCGCGCACCGGGAAATGAAACGGGCGGTGGAGGCGTACTGGGCCGGTGAGAGCAGCCTGGAGGAGCTGGAGGCCACCGGCCGCGACCTGCGCGCCCGGCACTGGCGTCGGCAGGCGGAGGCCGGTCTGGACTACGTGCCGGTGGGCGACTTCTCCTGGTACGACCACATGCTGGAGATGAGCGCGCTGCTCGGCGCGGTGCCGGAGCGCTTCGGGCAGGTCAGCGGCAACGTGGACCTGGACACCTTCTTCCGCATGGCCCGGGGTCGGTCCGCGGACGGCGTGGAGACCACGCCCTGCGAGATGACCAAGTGGTTCGACACCAACTACCACTACCTGGTCCCCGAGCTGCACGCCGACATGGCCTTCGAGATCAGCTCCGAGCGCCTTTTCAGCGAGACCCGGGAGGCCCTGGACCAGGGCTACAACCCCAAGCCCGTTCTGGTGGGGCCGCTCACCTGGCTGTGGTTGGGCAAGGTCAAGGGGGGCGATTTCGACAAGCTGACGCTGCTCGACCGGCTCCTGCCGGCCTACGAGCGCATCCTGGACCGGCTCGCCGGACAGGGCGCGGAGTGGGTGCAGCTGGACGAGCCCGTCCTGGTGCTGGATCTGCCCGAGGCATGGCGCGCGGCCTATACCCGCGCCTACAACCGGCTCACCGGTCGCGGCCCCAGGGTCATGGTGGCCGCCTATTTCGGCGGCCTGGGGGACAATGTCGATCTGGTTCCTTCCGCCCCGGTGGATGCCCTCCACGTGGACGGCGTGCGTGGCGTCCGGGAGCTGGAGGGGGTGGCCGCGGCGCTGCCCGCCGACGCCGTCCTCTCGGCGGGCGTCATCGATGGCCGCAACATCTGGCGGACCGACCTGGAGGCGGCCCTGGAGCGGCTCCGGCCCCTGGAGCAGATCCTGGGGAACGAGCGCCTCTGGGTGGCGCCGTCCTGTTCCCTCCTGCACGTGCCCGTGGACCTGGCGGAGGAAACCGGCCTCGACGAGGAGCTCAAGGGCTGGCTGGCCTTCGCCGCGCAGAAGCTGGAAGAGGTGGGGGCCCTGAAGCGGGCCCTGAACGAGGGGCGGGACGCCATCGCCGAGGCTTTGGCCGCGAGTTCCGCGGCCGTCGCCTCCCGTCGGCGGTCGGCCCGAACCCGCAGTCCCGCGGTGCGCGAGCGGGTCGCCGGGCTGACCGGGGACATGACCCGGCGGGACAGCCCCTACGCCGAGCGCCGGCCGCGCCAGCGGGCCAACCTGGACCTGCCGGAGCTTCCCACCACCACCATCGGCTCCTTTCCCCAGACCGCGGAGATCCGCCGGGCGCGGCGGGATTTCAAGGCCGGGCGCCTATCCGAGGCGGAATACCTCCAGGCCATGCGCGACGCCATCGCCGAGGACGTGCGCATTCAGGAGGAGATCGGCCTGGACGTGCTGGTGCACGGCGAGCCCGAGCGCAGCGACATGGTGGAGTACTTCGGCCAGCGGCTCGAGGGCTTCGCCTTCACCACGGGCGGCTGGGTGCAGAGCTACGGCTCGCGCTGCGTGCGTCCGCCGGTCCTCTACGGCGACGTGGCCCGGCCCGAGCCCATGACCGTGGATTGGTCCGTCTACGCCCAGTCCCTGACGGACCGGCCCATGAAGGGCATGCTCACCGGGCCGGTAACCCTGCTGCAGTGGTCCTTCGTGCGCGACGACCAGCCGCGCGCGGACACGGCGCGGCAGCTCGCCCTCGCCCTGCGCGACGAGGTGGCCGACCTGGAGGCCGCCGGCCTGCGCGCCATCCAGGTGGACGAGCCGGCCCTGCGCGAGGGTCTGCCGCTGCGCCGCGGCGAATGGGGCGACTACCTGGACTGGGCGGTGGAAAGCTTCCGCCTCGCCACCAGCGGCGTCTCGGACGCCACCCAGATCCACACCCACATGTGCTACGCCGAGTTCAACGACATCATCGAGGCCATCGCCGCCCTGGACGCCGACGTTATCTCGGTGGAGGCCTCGCGCTCGGAGATGGAGCTGCTGGAGGTGTTCCGCGAGTACGAGTACCCCAACGAGATCGGCCCCGGCGTCTACGACATCCATTCGCCGCGCGTGCCCACCACTGACGAGATGGCGGAGCTGCTGGCCAAGGCCGAGCGGGTCATCCCGCGCGAGCGGCTGTGGGTGAACCCGGACTGCGGCCTTAAGACCCGGGGCTGGGGGGAGGTGCGCCCGGCGCTGGAGAACATGGTGGAGGCCGCGCGCCGGATGCGGGAGCCTCAGCCCGTGCGCTGAGCGCCGGCCGGTTTCAGGCCCGTTCCCGCAAGCCGAGGTGCTCGACCAGGTCCTCCAGATGGGCTTCCCGCACCCCGATGGCCCGCAGGCCTTCCCAGGTTCTCGCCACGTACTCGGTGTTGGGGCCCGACCGTCCCCTGGCCCGCCGGACGATGGTGGCGGCTTGCGAGGCGGAGAGATCGAGCCGGCAGCGGGGGTGGTGGGGGTTGGCCACGTAGGTCAGGGCGGTCTCCTCCCGGTCGGCCACCGACACGGTCAGCCAGGCCCGCTCGTACACGGAGTCCCCCAGCTCGCGCCGGTCCAGGTAGTCCTGGACCTCCGCCTCCCGCTCGGGGGCCACGCGGAATCCCAGCCCCCGGCAGACGCCGCCCTCGGCGGGGACGAGCCCCAGGACGAGGCCCGGGTGCTCCCAGGTCCCGCGGTGGTCGTGGGTGTAGACGCAAAAGCGGCGGGCGAATCCCCGGAGAGTGGCTACCTGCGCCTCCTCATACGGGAACCCCGGGTTCCAAACCAGGCTGCCGAAACCGAAGACCCACATGAAGGAACGCCTCGCTGCTGCTGGGGAGGGGGGTAGGTCCCTCCGCTTGGTGAATGCCCAGGATCGGTAGTCTACCCCCTCATGGGTAGGCAGTCAGGGGGACTTCTTGGGGGCATCGAACGCAAGCAGGCCCGCCGAATGGCGGGCCTGCTTGCGGGTCGCGTCCGGGACGGCCGCTCCTACAGGGGCGGGGGCTACTGCTGGTGGTAGAGCTTGCCGCCCGTATCCAGGAACTCCTCGGCCTTCTCCTTCATGCCCTCCTCCAGGGCGGTCTCGCTGTCCACGCCCTGGGCCGCGGCGTAGTCGCGCACCTCCTGGGTGATCTTCATGGAGCAGAAGTGCGGGCCGCACATGGAGCAGAAGTGGGCCACCTTGGCCGAGTCCTGGGGCAGGGTCTCGTCGTGGAATTCCTTGGCCTTGTCCGGGTCCAGGCCCAGGTTGAACTGGTCCTCCCAGCGGAACTCGAAGCGCGCCTTGCTTAGTGCATTGTCGCGCACCTGGGCGCCGGGCAGGCCCTTGGCCAGGTCCGCGGCGTGGGCGGCGATCTTGTAGGTGACGATGCCCTCGCGCACGTCGTGCTTGTTGGGCAGCCCCAGGTGCTCCTTGGGCGTCACGTAGCAGAGCATGGCGGTGCCGTACCAGCCGATGTTGGCGGCGCCGATGCCGGAGGTAATGTGGTCGTAGCCCGGGGCGATGTCGGTGGTCAGCGGGCCCAGGGTGTAGAAGGGCGCCTCGCTGCAGTCCGCCAGCTCCGCCTCCATGTTCTCCTTGATGCGTTGCATGGGCACGTGGCCCGGCCCTTCGATCATCACCTGGCAGTCGTTGGCCCAGGCGCGCTCGGTGAGCTCGCCGAGGGTGCGCAGCTCGGCCATCTGCGCCTCGTCGTTGGCGTCGAACACCGACCCCGGTCGCAGGCCGTCGCCCAGCGAGAAGGCCACGTCGTAGGCCTTCATGATCTCGCAGATCTCGTCGAAGCGCTCGTAGAGGAAGGATTCGGTGTGGTGGGCCAGGCACCACTTGGCCATGATGGAGCCGCCGCGCGAGACGATGCCGGTCTTGCGCTTGGCGGTCATGGGCACGTAGGGCAAGCGCACCCCGGCGTGGATGGTGAAGTAGTCCACGCCCTGCTCGGCCTGCTCGATGAGCGTGTCGCGGAACAGCTCCCAGGTGAGCTCCTCGGCCTTGCCGTCCACCTTCTCCAGGGCCTGGTACATGGGCACCGTGCCGATGGGCACCGGCGAGTTGCGCAGGATCCACTCGCGGGTCTCGTGGATGTGCTTGCCGGTGGACAGGTCCATGACCGTGTCCGCGCCCCAGCGGATGGCCCAGATCATCTTCTCCACCTCCTCGTCGATGGAGGAGGTTACCGCCGAGTTGCCGAGGTTGGCGTTCACCTTCACCCGGAAGTTGCGGCCGATGGCCATGGGCTCCGATTCCGGGTGGTTGATGTTGGCGGGGATGATGGCGCGGCCGGCCGCCACCTCCTGGCGCACGAATTCCGGGGTGAACTCCTCCGGGAGCTGGGCGCCGAAGGCCTCGCCGGGGTGCTGGGCTAGCAGCCCCGCCGCCTCGTACGCCTCCCGCATCTCCGCCAGGCGGTTGTTCTCCCGGATGGCCACGTACTCCATCTCCGGGGTGACGATCCCCTGCCGGGCGTAGTGCATCTGGGTGACGTTGGCCCCGGCCTTGGCCCGGCGCGGGGTGCGCTGGTGGGCGAAGCGCAGCTCGGCGGTGGCCGGGTCGGCGCGCCGTTCGGCGCCGAAGGCGGAGGTGGGGCCGTCGAGCTCCTCGCTGTCGCCGCGTTCGGCGATCCAGCCGGCGCGCACGTCGGGCAGGCCCCGGCGCAAGTCGATGTCCGCGTCCGGGTCGGTGTAGGGGCCCGCGGTGTCGTAGACGGTGATGGGCGGGTTGTCCTCCGCGCCGAACTGGGTGGGCGTGGGCGACTGCGCGATCTCGCGCATGGGCACGCGCAGGTCGGGACGGCTGCCGGTGACATGGATCTTGCGGCTGCCGGCGAAGGGCCGGCGGACCTCGTCCGCCACGCGGGCGGCGTCCTGCTGCAGGACTTCGGTATCGGTGCTCATCGCTGCTTCCTCCCCCGGCCGGACGCGCCGGCGGCTAAATTGAAGGCGAATTCAATTTCGGAGGAGACGAGACGGCACAGGGGCGGGAGGGAGTCGGCAGGTACGGAACGGGGACGGAGGGCCCGGGACGGGCCGCAAGGACACAGCCGAACGGTTGCCGCACTCTTCCTGCGCCGGTATTACCCGGTTCAGGTTCTAAGGGTCGTCCCGCCCTTGTAGCCTGCCGAGAACCTGTTGCGGAGGCCGTCTGCGGCGTTGCGCACTGCTCGCTCCTTCACCTACCTGACCAGGTATGCTTCAGTCGCTGCGCAGTGTGCGCCTTGCAGCCGGCCTTCCTCTCGACGGTTCTCGGCAGGCTCCGTGGGACCTCTCAGCCGGTCTTCCCGGCTCCCCCGAGTGGTAGCCGCCCATGTTGCCGCAGCCTTTCCTCCCAGGCAAGTAGGCCCCCTACCGAGGTACAACCGCGGGGCACGCGGAGGGCACGGATGGCCCAAAGACGATCGGGACCAAGGCCCGGCCGGCCGGCGAGCCCTGTGGGAGCGGTCCGGAACCGCGACCGGCAGCGAGCCCAGGCAACCGGTCGGGGTCGCGGACCCCTCCCACGGTTTTCTCGAGCAGGGTGGCTTTCCTGCGGACCTTGATAGTCGGTCGGCAGGCCGAAGGATGCGATGCTCAGTGTCCTCCGTGGCCACCCTTCGGGGGGCCACCGCCGGGCAGCTCCGCCACCAGGTCCCGCTCGATGTCCGCGAATCCAAGGACCTCGCCGCCGTGCTCGGCTGCGAAGGTTTCCGCCTCCGACCGCTTACCGAAGGAGGCCAGCGTGGGGCCCATGGCGCCGCGGCGGTCGCTGCCCACCACGTAGTGGGCCTCCCTAGCCGGGATCCAGGCGCCCTCCGCCTTGTGCGGACGCTCCCAGGCGCTCTTCCCCATGTCGTTCACGTACATGACGGCGATCCGGTGGTCCTGCGGGCTGTCCTCCTCCAGCAGGAAGGCGAAGAAGTCCCGCGTGGAGCAGAAGTGCAGGGGGCGGTCCTCCCCCTTGAGGTGGAGCTGGGCCTTGGGCCCGGGGTAGTCCACCACGGTCATGCCGCAGACGGCGCAGCTGGCCGAACGGTCCGGGATCTGCGGGTCGGGCGTTGCGGTCTCCTGCCCGCCGCCGCTGCAGGCGGCGAGCAACAGGGTCAGGATCAGGGCGAGTAGGGGGGCTTTGGGCATGGTTTCTCTCGTTCTGGAAGTCGATGGGCGCCGCCGGGCGGTTTCGCCGTCCTAGGAGGACTCGCCCCGGTTGAACAGCCAGGCGGCCAGGGCCAGGGGCACGGCGGCCCAGGCGGCCAGGACCCCGATGAGCAGCGTCCGGGAGAACAGGGCCTCGGGCACCACCGAGGCCAGCCCGGAGCTCAGGGCCACGGCGTCGAAGCCGGTCAGGTTGAGCAGGCGGTAGACGTCCGCCGGGTTGAGCAGCAACAGATAGGGGAACACCCCGCCGCCGATGGCGCCCTCCGTGGCCACCAGCGAGCCCAGCAGGAGCAGGTCGAAGACCAGCACGAAGACCAGCCACAGCAGCAGGGCCAGGCCGGCGGCGCGGGTCTTCTCGGCGACGGCCGCGGAGACTACGTAGGCCAGGCTCTGAAAGGCCAGGGCCAGCAGGATGGAGGTGGCCACGAACAGGACGTAGGCTCCCCAGGCGCCGGACTCGCGGGCCTCGGGGGCCAGCATCGCCAGCAGGGCGCCGGCCACGGTGAACCCCAGCAGGATGGACAGGGACAGCACGGCCGCCTGCCCCAGGAACTTGCCCACGAAGATCTGCCAGCGCTGCACCGGGTGTCCCAGCAGCAGAAGCAGGGTGCCGGCCTCGCGCTCGCCGACGATGGCCCCGTAGCACAGCACCAGGGCGATCAGCGGGATCAGGTAGATGGCCAGGCTGGTGAGGCTGGCGATGGTCACCCCCATGGGGGTGAAGCCCACCTCGCCGCTCGGCGCGGCGCCGAAGTAGGCCAGCCCCAGGGCCAGCAGCGCCAGCATGAGCGACACCGCCAGCACCCAGCGGTTGCGGACGCCGTCGCGGAACTCTTTGCGGGCCAGGGCGAGAATCGGGCTCATCACACTTCCTATCCGGTTCGGTCGGGGAGGGGGCGATAACCGCCCGCAAAGTTGCCGTGGGAGCGGTCATCGGCCCCGACAAATGCGCCACCGCAGGAAGTCGCGGCTGGTAGCCGCTCCCACAAGAGCGCTGGCATGGCGAAGCTGGCCATCAATCGGCGCCCTCCCCGGTGAGGCCGAAATGGGTGTATATGTCCGCCAGGGAGGGCGGGGTCATGTCCACATCGGTGACGTGTTCGGCGGCGGTTGCCCGCTGCAGCACGGCCAGCTTCTGTTCCTCGCCGCAGGTCACCGTCAGCCCTGTGTCGTCCGCTTCCGCCGCGACGCCCGTCAGGGCGGTCAGCTCGTCCCGGAGATCGCCCAGCCCGGTGCCGGAGATGCGGATCCGGAGCTGCAGGCCAGTGCGCCGGCGTAGGTCGCGCAGATCGCCCTGGGCCAGCAGGTGCCCCCGGCCGAGGATGGCCAGGGTGTCGGCGCGATCCTCGATCTCGGCGAGGATGTGGGAGGAGAGGATCACGGTGGTGCCGCGCGCCCGCAGGTCCTCCAGGCGGGCGTAGAACTCCTCGGTGGCCTGGGGGTCCAGGCCCACCGTCGGCTCGTCGAGCAGCAGGAGGTCGGGCTCGCCCAGCAGCGCCTGGGCCAGGCCCAGGCGTTGGCGCATGCCCTTGGAGTAGGTGCGCACCTTGCGGTGGGCGGCGTGGGCGAGCCCCATCTCCTCCAGCATGGGGCCGCACCGGCGCCGGTCCACCCCCTTCAGGTCGGCGTAGAAGGCCAGCACCTCGGCACCCGTGAGCTGGTCGTAGAAGGCCACGTTCTCCGGCAGGTAGCCCACCCGGCGGCGGATGCGGGCCCCCTCGGCCCCCCGCGGCTCGCCGCCGAGCAGCCGCACCCGGCCGGTGGTGGGGGCGAGGATGCCGAGCAGCATCTTCATGACCGTGGTCTTGCCGGCGGCGTTGTGGCCGAGCAGACCCAGGATCCGGCCCCGGGGGATGGCCAGATCCATCGCCCGCACCGCCTCCACCCGCCCGAAGCGCTTGCCGACGCCCTCCAGCTCGGCGGCCGGCGATTCCGGTTGCTCCGCGCGGCTCATGGGGTGACTCCTTCCGGGTCCATGAGGGGATGGCGGTCGGTGACGCCGGGGCTGCGCAGGGCGGGGAACTGCTGCTGGATCCAGCGCAGGGTCTGCACCGCCGGGCTGTTCATGAGGATGCGCACCAGGGGGTACTTCCAGATGAGCTTGTCCACCATGTCGTTGGGGCGGTAGGGCACGTCGCCGATGCCGTCGCCGTCCGTGTCCCAGCCCAGGTAGTCGCTCCAGTAATTGCCTCGCCCGTCCCGCGACCACTCCTGCTCGCGGTTGCCCACGTATTTCACCTGGTTGCGGGAGTGCAGGAAGGCGTTCTGGTGGATGCGGTTGTGGAAGGAGCCGGCGGTGAGGTGGATGCCCACCTCGCAGCCCCGGAAGCGGTTGTGGTGGAAGTCGTTGTACTGGGCGTTGTAGACGAAGGCGCATTTCTCCGGGCCCGGGTCCACGCGGTTGTGGTGGATGGCGCTCTGCTTCACGTAGTTGAGCAGGAGGCCGTAGTCCTCGTCGTCCGCGGAGCGGTTGTGGTGGACCTCCAGGTTGTCCGACATCATCAGGGCGTAGCCGGCCCGGGTGTCGTGGGTGCGATTGTTGGTCACCTCGTTGCGGTGGGAGTACATGTAGTGGACCCCGTAGCGGAGGTGGTGGAGGTGGTTGTCGTGGAGCACGTTGCCGCCGTGGGAGACCTCGATGTAGATGCCGTCGCGCGTCTCCCAGATCTCGTTGCCGGTGACCAGGGCCCCGGATACGTCCCATAGCTGTACGCCGTTGCCGCGATCCGGGGAGACCACCTCGGCGTTGCCGTGGATGCGGTTGTCCCGGATCACCGGGGAGGCGGCGCCGTCCACCCAGATGCCCCAGGCGGTACGGTCGATGAAGCAGTCCTCGATGCGGGTGCCGGTGGCCGATCCCTCCACGAAGACGCCGGCGTTCATCTCGTTGAGGTCCATGCCGGAATGGCGGATCTCCAGGCCCTGGATGGTCACGCCCGGGGCCGTCACCCGGATCACGTCGCCGGAGCCGCCGCCGTCGAGCACCGCGTCCTCCTCGCCGGCGAGGGTCAGGGCCTTGTCGAGGCGCAGGGCCTCCACCGTGTGGGTGCCTTCGGGAACCACCACCGTGTCCCCCTCCGCGGCCCGGTCCACCACCTGCTGCAGGGCCTCCCCCGGCTGCGGCCGGAGCTCGGCGCCCCATGCGGGACAGGCGGCACCCGCGGCGAGCAGAACCAGGCCGATGATCCGGGCGGGAAAATGCAATAGCTCGACTCCGTGGAAACCGGGCAGGGCATGCCGGCAGAGCAGTGTAGGAGCGGCCAGTGGCCGTGATCCGGCCGGAGAGGTTCCCCATGTCGCGGCCACTGGCCGCCCCTACAGGCGGTCGATTGCGGGAAACGGGGCGGGCGGACCCGCCCCCATTTCCCCGTCAGGCCTTCTCCACCAGCATCCGCCCGCGCATCTCCATGTGCATGGCGTGGCAGAACCACTGGCAGTAGTACCAGTGCACCCCGGGCTCGTCCGCCACGAAGGTCACCGAGGCGGTCTGCTGGGGGCTGATCTCCATGCAGACATCGAAGTTCGTCAGGGTGAAGCCGTGGGTGAGGTCCTCGATGTTGTCCACGTTGGTCAGCACCACCGTCACCTCGTCGCCCTCTTTCACCTTGAACTCGTTGATGTGGTACTGGGGCGCCGAGGAGGTCATGTAGACCCGCACCTTGTTGCCGTCGCGGATGACCTTGTTGGTCATGCGGAGGTCGTCGATCCCGTCCTTTTTGGCCATGGCCTTGACGTCGTCGAACCACGGATCCTCGCGGTCCCAGATCTTGTTGGGGTTGATCTGGTCGGCGCGGGCGATGACCGCGTCATGGGGCTCGGCGAAGGTGGGGCCGTCGTGGACGATGCGCATATCGCCGTCCGAGATGTCGATGAGCTGATCGTTCTCCGGCTTCAGTGGGCCGACGTTGAGGAACCGGTCCTTGGAGAACTTGCTCAGAACCATCAGCCACTTGCCGTCGGCGTCCTTGGTCTCGGCGAGGGTGGCGTTGTTGTGGCCCGGCTGGTAGTGGACGTCGAGCTTCTGCTTGATGGGATTGGTGTCGCCGCCCTGGAAGGCCGCGATGGCGTCCTCGATGTTCCACTTGGCCACCTGGGAGTCGATGAACAGGGTGGTGTAGCCGTTGCCGCGGCCGTCGAAGGTGGTGTGCAGGGGCCCCAGCCCCACCTCCGGCTCCGCCACCACGGCGTCGCGGGGGTCCTTCATGCCGCCCTTGAAGTAGTCGTCGAGCTTGTCGATCTCCACCACGGTGACGGTGGGGGAGAGCTTGCCGTTGGCGATGAAGTACTTGCCGTCGGGGGTGGTGTTGATGCCGTGCGGGCCCTTGGGCACCGGGATGTACATGGTCAGGTCCGAGCCCTTGGTGCCGTCCACCACCGGCACGTCGGAGTCGCCGATGGTCTTGTATTGCCCCTTCTTCACGGCCTCCTCGATGCGCGGGATGTTGAAGACCACCACGTGGTCGCGGTCCTTGCGCATCATGCCGTTGAGCTCCACGGCGTTCTCCGAGTTGTAGCAGGTGGAGAAGGCGTAGGTGCCCTTGAAATCGGCGTTGGTGTTGTCCAGGTTGCCGTCCACCAGCACCTGCCACTTCACCTCCATGGTCTCGGCGTCCACGCCCGCGAACACCGTCTTGTACTTCTCCGGGCTCTCCATGTCCCGGCCGTCATTGGGCTGCGGGATCATGAACTCGCAGTTGCAGAACAGGTAGCCCGTCTTGGGGGCCTTCTGCGGCCGCATGCCGTGGACGGCCTGGGCATTGGGGATCTGGACGATCTTGTCGGTCTTCATCACGTCCAGCCGGATGCGGGCCACCCGGGAGTTGGCCTTGTCGTTGATGAACAGGTAGCGGCCGTCGTAGCTGCCGTCGGTCATGGACAGGTGCGGGTGGTGCGTGTCGCCGTTGCGCAGCACGCCGCCCTGCTTGTCGGCGCGGCGCTTGCCGGCCGGCGTGAGGCCCTCGCGCAGGATCTTGCGCGACTCGTTGGTAATGCCCCAGCCGGTGGCGCCGTCCCAGTTGAACACCGGGATGCGCATCAGCTCGCGCATGGAGGGAACGCCCATGACCCGGACCTCGCCGCTCTGGCCGCCGCTCCAGAAGCCGTAGTATTCGTCCAGCTCGCCGGGGCCCACGTGGAAGTCCTGGTTGCCCTCGGCGGCTTGGGCCGTGCCGCCGCCGAGGCTCCAGCCGCCCGCTGCCAGCCCGGCCCCTACCACGGCGCTGGTGGCGGTGGCGTTGAAGAACTCCCGCCGGGTGAAGCCGAAGGGGGACCCCCCGTCGGTTTCCTCCTGCCGAATCGTGGTTTTCTCGTCGTCCTTCATGACTCTCCCTCCTCTGCCGCTATGGGCGTGATGCCGCGGCCCCTGCCGGGGGCCGGTGTAATCAGTCGTCGACGGGCTTTACCCGGTACTCCTCCCCGGAGGCCGGGTACCCCAGGGCCTCCTCCATCTCCTTGGCCTTCTCGCGCGCCTTGGGGCCGCGCTCGCGGCGCTTGCGGCGCTGCACCATGGGCGGGCACTTGTACTCGTTCCAGTAGGTGCTCTGGCAGTCCAGGCAGAAGTGGCACTCGTTGGGGTTGATGTGTCCCTCCGGATGGATGGCCTGCACCTCGCACTCGTTGGCGCAGATCTGGCAGGGGGTGCCGCACTCCTTGTGCCGCTTGAGCCAATCGAACAGGCGGATGCGCGCGGGGATGGCCAGCGCCGCACCCAGGGGGCACAGGTAGCGGCAGTAGAACTTGTGCTGGAAGGCCGAGGCCACCACCAGCACCCCGGCGTAGAGGACGAAGCCCCATTCGCGGAAGAAGTGCATGGTGATGGCGGTCTTGAAGGGCTCCACCTCGGCGTACTTCTCCGCCGCCGACATGGACTGCAGGCTGATGCCGAACAGCACCAGCAGGATCACGTACTTGATGGCCCAGAGGCGCTCGTGGACCTTGAAGGGGAAGTGGATCTGGGGCAGGCGCAGGATGTAGCGGCCGATGTAGTTGGCGTAGTCCTGCAGGGCGCCGAAGGGGCACAGCCAGCCGCAGAACACCCCCCGGCCCCACAGCAGCAGGCTCACCGCCACGAAGGTCCAGAGGATGAACACCAGGGGGTCCATCAGGAAGGTGGACCAGGAGAAGTCGCCGAACAGCGCGTTGACGAAGGTCAGGACGTTGACCACCGAGAGCTGAGCCAGGGCGTACCAGCCAATCCAGAGCAGGGTGAACAGCAGGAAGCCGCGGCGGACGTAGAACAGCACCCGCGGCCGCTTGGCCAGCCACTCCTGGAAGACCATGATGGCGGTCAGCAGGGTCAGGGCCGCCACGAGGATCCCGATCTGCACCGGCTTGTCGAGCCAGACCCGCTTCCAGGTGGACATGGGCCCGGCGGCCTGCGCCGCCGGCTGCTCCGCGGCCTCGTAGTATTCCCCGGGCAGCTGGTAGCGCGCCGTGAAGTTGACGAACTCCCGCTCCGTTGGGCTCACGGAGCGCCCCACCCGGAGGATCAGGTCCCACGCCGAGCCGGGGTCGAAGCCGAACTTCTTCCGGATGGTGAAGATGCCCACTTCCGTGAAGTCCGGATGCCCCTCGGGGGCGATGTCCCGGATACGGTCATGGTCGAGGTCCTGGAAGGTGATGGTGTCCAGGCCCTGCTCGACGCGGATGCGGTCGAAGATGCCCCCGCGCACGTAGCCACTGCCCTTGAAGGAGTAGGGCCCCGTGCCCATGAACAGGAGGGCGTGCTCGCCTTCGGCCAGCCCGTCCATGACCCGCTGGTAGCGGGAGTCCCCGAGCAGGTTGCGGCCCACGGTGGGGGCGTTGAGGTAGGTGTAGTAGAGCTCGATGAAGGGATCTTCGCCCGTCAGATCGGCCAGCTCGCTCCCGGACCAGGCCTCGGCGACGTCGGCCTCCTCGAACCGCTTGCTCACCTCCCCCGCGGTGAGGTGGAGGCGGCGGATCGACCCCTCACCGAGGAGCTCCTCCCAGGACTTCTCCGCGAACCGGTCCGTTTTGATGGTGGCGGGCTCGCGCTCGGCCACCGCCCGACCGGCGATGATGTCCCGGCTGCGGGCCACCTCGCGGGCCGCGGCCATCACCGTGTCGTTCACGGCCATGACCGTCACCGTGGCGCCGCTGATGCCATCCAGGTCCACCGATTCGTCCCCGCCCCCGCCCACCTGGGGGTGGTCCGTGGCGTGGATGCCGGCGAACTGCTCCGCGAAGTCGAACAGGGTGTGCTCGGGGATGCCGATCTTGAGGATGGGCTCCTCGTGGTGGAGCACTTTGGCTCCGGTGATGGTGCCCTCGGTGTCCATGCCCACCAGCATGTTCACCGGCTTCCCGGAGTAGGCGGGGATGTGGACCACCTGGTCGGTGACGAAGACATAGCCCACCACCTTGCCGCCACCGCCTTCGCCCCGCCCTTCCCGCTGCCCCCGATAGACGGGGGCGGCGGGCGGTTCCCCCTCCAGCTCGCCCAGGGACCGCCCGCCCTCCGGCAGGACCTCCTCCACGGGGTAGTCCGCGGGGAAGGGTTCGGCGGCGGGCGCGGGCGGGGCCAGCAAGAGGGCCAGGAGCCCCCCGAGCAGGGCGGCAACGCGGCCGGGTGCGGCGGGCAGGCGGGCGGTGGCCAAGGTCGTCCTCACGCGTCGGGAGTGAATGGGCCCGCGGGTGTGGCATTTGCCGCAGCGGGTACCCGGGAAGGTAAACCCTGGCCTTTTGGGGGGAATTGATTGGTGTCAATGTTATGCAAGTTTGCTGCGTGGATCCTCGGCACCTGACAACCCCGCCGGCTCGGCCTGGACGGGGAGGCCGGCGGAGGAGGCAAGGAGGAAGACCATGACCAACCCTTCGAGGGCGGTGCTGGACCGGGCCTTCCGGCTCCACTTGCGGTGGTGTCCCGACCGCCTCCACACGGAGGCGGTGAGCCGGGCCTGGAACCACCTGGCGCGGGGCCAGCCCTTCGCGCGGCGGATGCGGGACCTGGACGGCCAGCGGATCGCCGTGGAGGTAACCGATACCGGCAACGCCTGGGCCTTCCAGGTGCGCGCGCCCCGGCTCCACCCCATCCGCCCGGAGGCGGGCTGGGACCTGCGGGTGCGCGGGGCGACGGACGACCTCCTCCGCCTGGCCCTGGGGCTGGAGGACGCCGACACCCTGTTCTTCCATCGGCGCCTGTCCATGGAGGGGGATACCGCCACCGGGGTGTACCTGAAGAACTTCCTCGACGCCCTGGAGGTGGACTGGGAGGCGCACATCCGGGGAGTGACGGGGGCCCTTCCGGGCCCCCTGCGGGAGCCGGCCCGTGGGCTGGCGCGGCGCGCGCGACCGGAGCAGCGCCTGGCGGCGCTGCGGGAGGCGCTGGCCGCCGCGGTGACGGAGGACATGGGGCAGGCGGGGACGGCCCCCTGGTGATGCGGGGATGGCTGCCAGAACTCCCGTAGGAGCCCGCTTCAGCGGGCGATTGCTGGCCTCGGCCATCCAGGCCGGCTCGGGGGTCGCCCGCTGAAGCGGGCTCCTACAAGTGGGCTCCAACGGTTTATTCCCCGCCGGGAAGGTGGGCCAGCACCCGGCGCGTCACCTCGCCGTTCAGCTCCGCCTGGGCCTCGAAGACCCCCCGGTAGGCCTCCTCCTCGCGGCCCAGCTCGTAGCAGTTGGCCCCCGCGATATCCAGCAGCACGGCGGGCATGCCCGCCTCGCGGAAGGCGTATTCCCGCTTGAGGAAGAAATTGCCGCAGCACATGCCCACGTAGGCGTCCACCCCCGCCGCGCTCATGGTGCCCAGGGTCTCGGTGAGGTGCTCGAAGTTGCGCACCGTGGTCACCGGCAGGCCGCGCTCCCGGGCCATGCGGTACACCTCGCCCACCTCGCACCGGCCGCAGTCGGGGCAGCCGTCCCGGTGGCGCCATTTGCACCAGGTGGGCTTGGCGCAGTAGGGCACCAGCACCCGCCGGGCCCGGGCGAGGATGGAGGCCGCGTCCGCCTCCCCCGCCGGGTCGTGGACCATGAGGGTGTTGGCGCCGTCGCGGTCCAGGTGGAAGGCCTCCTGCTGGCGGACGCGCTCGGCGGCGAGCGCCACCACCCGCGCCACCTCCTCCGGCCCGAAGCCCGCCAGCTCGCCCTCCGCATCCGCCAGAAAGCGGCGCGCCCGCTCCGGGGCTGCCTCCAGTGGGCAGCCCTCCAGGTGATCGGCCACGCGCTGGAGGAGGTCCGGGGGAGCGAGGTGCAGGGAGCCGCTCAGCTCGGCCACGGCGATGGCGCTCCCGTCCCGGGCTGGGGAGAGGGAAGCGTAGAGCACCCCGCCCCCGGTGCGCAGGAAGGCCTCCAGAGGCTCCTCCGGCGGGAGCAGGTGGGGAGGCGAGGGCGCCTGGGGCGGTGCGTCCGCCGGCCCCGGTGCCCCGCCCTCGAACCGCCGGCCAGCGGCCTGGCCCAGCCGGGCCTGGACGACCCCGGCCACCACCTGCGGATCGGCCACCGCCGGCTGCAGCTCGGTCAGGGTGGCCAAACGCTGGCGGGCCCCCGCCAGACCCTCCGGGGTGAGCTTCTCCTTGGGCACCCGCAGCACGCGAAGCATGGTCCCCACGTCCACGTCGAGCAGCAGGGTGCCCTGGGCCAGGACCACGCCGTCCCCCGTGCGCAGGGTGAGCGCGCCGAGCTTGCGCCCGTCCGCCTCCAGGGCGTCGCTGCCGTTGAACGTCGCCGGGACGCCCAGGTCCAGCAGCGCCCGGGCCAGGGCCTGTCCCAGGCGCTTCCGCCAGATGGCCAGTTCTTCCCGGTGGCTGCTTTCCGGCAGGGCCAGGGTCCACAGCACCTGGTCGTCGTCCAGGTAGAGGGCGGCGCCGCCGGTGGGCCGGCGGACGATGGGAATGCCCCGCTGGTGGCAGAGGTCGGGGCGCAGGGCATGCCGGGCGGCCTCGAAGGCCCCCAGGCTGGCGGCGGGGGCGCTACGGTGGAAGCGCAGGGTGGACCGGCCCTCCTCGTAGGCCAGCCGCCATTGCTGCAGGTCCCGGCGGCGGTTCCGCCGGGCGTCCGCCAGGCCGTCGTCCCAGACGCGGATGCGGGCGGGTCCGCTCAAGGCTCCGCCCCCGTCCCCATGCCCGCGGTGCCGTACCAGTAGCCGTTGCACCAGCCGTCCGCCCCCAGGTGGGCCAGGTCCGCCTCGGCGTCCAGCGGATCGCGCACGCCGTCGACGGCGGCGCGGAAGGCCTCCACCACCGCCCCGGTCTCGAAGGACTGGGGCGAGATGCGCAGCACGTCCACCCCCAGGTCACGGAGCTTGTCGTTGGCCCGCACCAGGTTGCAGGGCGCCCCGGACTGCAGCTGGACGCCGTTGATCGTGAACAGGTGCTGGTCCTCCTGGGTGTAGAGGCCCTTGCCGTCGGGGTCCTCGCCGCAGCGGAACCCGCACTGGTCCTTGGGCAGGTTGTGGGCGCGCGCCGTGAAGCAGCGGGCGGAGAAGGCCAGGGGCAGCCGGCCGAAGGCGAACACCTCCGTCTCCAGCCCCGCCGGCCGCTCCGCCTGGAGGTCGGCCAGGGTGCGGCGGGACAGCTCCACCGGGAGCACCCAGCGCCGAGCCCCCAGCTCGTGCAGCAAAGCGAGGGTCTCGCTGTTGTAGGCGTTGATGTGCGGTCCGGCCACGAAGCCCTCGGTGCCGGTAAGCAGGTGCACCGCCCCCATGTCGTTGGCCTCCACCGGGTAGCGGTCGTTGGCGCACAGCCGCTTGAGCCCGGCCAGCTCCGACTCCGCCTCCATGAGGGCCTGGGTGGACAGCACCACCTCCTTGCCGGCTGCCGCCAGCTCCCCGGCCACCTCCAGCCAGTCGTCGGGGCCGAGGGCCCGGCGCTTGCCGCATACCACCTCGCCCAGATAGACGATGTCCACCGGCCATTCCCGAACCCGGGCGTAGAAGTCCCGCACCGCCTCGGCGGACCAGAAGTACTGAATGGGTCCCAACGCCAGCTTCATGGGTATCGCCTCATGTTCCGAATCCTTTCCAGGCCAGGTCCTTCCCGGGGCCGCCGCCGAGGGGACGGGCCGCAGGGGCGACCCGTTGGCCGCCATTCGCCGGCAGGGCGGCCATGGGTAGCGGCGGGGACGCCGCTCCTACTGCCGGTCGCAATGGATCTTCACTGCCAGGGCCGGTGCAGGGCGCCGAGGGTGTGGCTGCCGCCCTCGGATACCCGGTCCAGGGCGTCCACCCACACCTTCTGCGGCTCGTAGCCGTCCGGATCCGCCTGGGCGGCGTCCAGGGCGTGGCGCAGCACCCGGGTTACCTGGGCCACGTAGGCGGGGCTGCGCTGGCGGCCCTCCACCTTGACCGCCCCCACGCCCAGACGCACCAGGTCGGGCAGCACGTCCAGGGTGTTGAGGCTGGTGGGCTCCTCGATGGCGTGGAAGACGTGGTCGCCCACCCGGTAGCGGCCCTTGCACAGGGTCGGGTAGCCGGCGTTCTCCCCCGGGCCGTAGCGGTCGATGAGCACGCCGTTGAGCCGGGACTGGCGGGCCTCCTTCGTCTCCTCCCAGCGCACCGCGTGGGCGGGGGAGCAGACCCCGCAGGTGTTGGGGGACTCGCCGGTGACGTAGGAGGACAGGGCGCACCGCCCCTCCACCATCACGCACAGGCTGCCGAAGCCGAACACCTCCACGTCCACCGGCGCCGTGGCCACCACCTGGCGGATCTGGGCCAGGGACAGCACCCGCGGCAGCACCACCCGCCGCACGCCGAATTGTGCGTGGTAGAAGGCGATGGCGTGGCGGTTGGTGGCCGAGGCCTGCACCGACAGATGCAGCGGCAGCTCCGGGTGGGTGCGGGCGGCGTAGCGCAGCAGCCCGGGGTCGCCGAGGATCACGGCGTCCACCCCCAGGGTGGCGGCCTCGTCCACCGCAGCCGCGGCCCGAGACCAGTCCGCCGGTTGGGGGAAGGTGTTCAGGGCGAGCAGCACCCGGGCGCCGCCGCCGTGGGCGTAGCGCACGGCCTCCTGGACCTCGCCGTCGCGGTCGAAGTTGAGGCCGGGGAAGTTGCGGGCGTTGGTCCCGTCCCGGAAGCCCAGGTAAACGGCGTCGGCGCCGTTGTCCACGGCGGCGCGCAGGGCCGCCGGGTTGCCGGCGGGGCAGACGAGCTCCACAGGGTTGATCATGGGCAGGCCTCCGTGGTGGGCGCGGCGGCGGCACCCTGGCGGCTTCCACGCGCCGCCAGCTCCGCATCCAGCGCGTTCAGAACCGGCCATTTGCCCGCGCACCAGGCGGGGGCGAGCAGCACCCCGGGGGGCGCGGTGCCGGTGAGGCGATGAAAGACGATGTCGGCCGGGGTGCGCTCGATGAGGGTCGCAGCGGCGGATACGTACTCCGCGCGGGCCAGGGGGCGGTATTCCCCCCGCCGCCAGGCGTGGGCCAGACGGGTGCCGCGCACCACGTGCAAGGGGTGGAGCTTGAGGCCGTCCACCCCCTCCGCCAGCACCCGCCGGAGGGACGCGCGGAAATGACGGTCCTTTTCCCCCGGCAGGCCAAGGATCAGGTGGGTGCATACGGGCAGTCCCCGCCCCCGCGCGGCCCGCACCGCCGTCCGGTACTCCCCGAAACCGTGGCCGCGGTTGACTCGCGCCAGGGTGGCGTCGAAGGCCGACTGCAGGCCCAGCTCCAGCCATACCTCGAAGCCCCGCGCCCGGTACTCCGCCAGCAGGTCGAGGACCGCCGGCGGGGCGCAGTCCGGGCGCGTGCCCACCGCCAGGCCCACAACCCCGGGCTGGGCCAGGGCGGTGTCGTAGAGGCCCCGCAGGTGCCCGGGGTCGGCGTAGGTGTTGGTGTAGGCCTGGAAGTAGGCGAGGAAGCGGCGGACCCCGTGGCGGCGGCCCAGGTAGGCCGTGCCGGAGGCCACCTGCTCCTCCACCGGCCGGGGCCGGCGGCCGTTGGGGCTGAAGGAGGCGTTGTTGCAGAAGGTGCAGCCCCCGCGCCCCTTGGTCCCGTCCCGGTTCGGGCAGGTGAACCCGGCGTCGACGGCCACCTTGTGCACCCGCGTGCCGTGGCGGGCCCGCAGGTGGCTGCCCAGGGTGTGGACGCGGTCAGTGAGCGCCATGGCTTCGTCGGTTCCGCAAGGGCCGTCCCCCGGCCGCAAGAAGCGGCGGGGGCGACGCGGCGGCGCCGGAGCGGGACTGCACGCCCCGGCACCGGTCCGTGGGTTTCAAGGGGAGCCTTGCCATGCCCGGGACTCTGCAGGAGGGCCGTGAACCGGGGCCTTGATGTGCATCAAAGGGCTCCAGCCCCCCGCCTTGCCTCCCCCATCCGGGTAGGTGGCCGTACTCCCCCAAGGGGCCTCCCACCTACTCTTCACGGTTCTAGGACCGGTTCCCGGCTGCCCCTAGAGTTGATCCCGATACCGGAAGGGAGGGGATGACCCGTCCGGTTCGGCCCGAGGCCCGCTTCCGCCCAGCCTGCGGAAGCCTCGGCCCGCAAGCCGGCAGGCCGCAACCGAGGAGGTGGCCATGAAGAATTTGGAAGGGGTGACTCGACCGGATCAGTACCGTGCGCTGGGACTGAGCACCCTGGCGTTCACGGTGTGCTTTGCGGTGTGGACGATCTTCTCCGTGATCGGGGTGAAGATCCAGCAGGACCTGGGTCTGAGCGAGACCCAGTTCGGCGTCCTGGTGGCGACGCCGGTGCTCACCGGCTCCATCAGTCGCATCTTTCTCGGCATCTGGACGGAGCAGTACGGCGGGCGTCGGGTGTTCTCAGTGCTGATGCTGGTGACCGCGATGTGCGTGTATCTGCTCAGCTTCGTCGAGAGCTACGCCCTGTTCCTGGTGGCGGCGCTGGGCGTGGGCCTGGCGGGCGGCTCGTTCATCGTCGGCATCGCCTACACCTCCTACTGGTTCGAGCAGGAGCGCCAGGGCACCGCGCTGGGGATCTTCGGCGCCGGCAATGTGGGGGCGGCGGTGACCAACTTCGGCGCGCCGTTGCTGCTGGTGGCGCTGGGCTGGGAGCAGACCGCGGTGGTGTACGCCACGGTGCTGGCGGCCATGGCGGTGGTGTTCTGGGTCACCACCAAGGAAGACCCCGTCACCGCCGCGCGCAAGCGGCAAGGCGGCGCCGCCACCAGTGCGCTGCTGCAGCTCGAGCCGCTGAAGTACCTGCAGGTGTGGCGCTTCGCGCTGTACTACTTCTTCGTGTTCGGCGCCTTCGTGGCGCTGGCCTCCTACCTGCCGCGCTACTACGTGGGGGCCTACGGCCTGGAGATCGCCACGGCCGGTACCCTGGCCGCGCTCTATTCCCTGCCGGCCAGCGTTTTCCGCGCCCTGGGCGGTTGGCTATCGGACAAGGTGGGCGCCCGTTCGGTGATGTACTGGACCTTCGGCGTCTCCCTGGTGGTGCTGTTCCTCCTCTCCTACCCCGAGACCAGCTACACGGTGATGGGCAAGGAAGGGCCCATCAACTTCTCCTTCGCCATGCCGCTGTGGGGTGTGGTGCTGCTGACCGTGGTGCTGGGCTTCTTCATGTCGCTGGGCAAGGCGGCGGTCTACAAGCACATCCCGGTGTACTACCCCGAGCATGTGGGCTCCGTGGGCGGTCTGGTGGGCATGATCGGCGGCCTGGGCGGTTTCGTCCTGCCCATCCTGTTCGGCATCACCCTCGACTTCACCGGGGTCTGGACCAGCTCCTACATGGTCCTGTTCGTCCTGGTGGCCGTGAACCTGACCTGGATGCACTTCGCCATCCGGCGGATGGAGCGCCGGCGCATCCCCGAGCTGGCGGAGGAGCGCTACCGCTATCTGCCGGAGGTCCAGGACGTGGCGCCCGGCAGCGCGCCGGAAGGCGGTTCGTCGGCCAGGCTGCGGCCCGGCGACGTGCTGCCCGGCCAAGGGCAGGCCGGGACCCCGGCGTAGGCCCCGTCCCGATTTTCGACCGACAACCCCGCAGGGGAGAACGACCATGACAACAGCAAATGCCACGGTTACCGGTGCCGAGAAGGTGGACAAGCCGGTGCTGACGGACTGGCGTCCCGAGGACAAGGAATTCTGGGAGGCGCACGGCAAGCGGATCGCCAGCCGCAACCTGTGGATCTCCATTCCGTCCCTGCTGCTGGCCTTCGCGGTGTGGATGGTGTGGTCCATGGTGGCCACCCGGCTCAACAGCATCGGCTTCGATCTGACCACCAACCAGCTGTTCTGGCTGACGGCGCTGCCGGGGCTGTCCGGGGCCACGCTGCGGATCTTCTACAGCTTCATGGTGCCCATCTTCGGCGGCCGGCGCTGGACGGCCATCAGCACCCTGTCGCTGGCCATCCCGGCGGTGTGGATGGGGCTGGCGGTGCAGGACCCCACCACCACCTTCGCCGAGTTCGCCATCATCGCCGTGCTGTGCGGCTTCGGGGGTGGCAACTTCGCCTCGTCCATGGCCAACATCAGCTTCTTCTACCCCAAGGCGCAACAGGGCACGGCGCTGGGCCTGAACGCCGGGCTGGGCAACCTGGGCGTGAGCGTCATGCAGTTCACGGTGCCCATCGTCATCGGCTACTCCATCTTTGGTGCCCTGGGCGGCGACCCGGTGACCCTGCAGGCGGACGGCGGCACCCGGGAGACCTACCTGCAGAACGCCGGCTTCCTCTGGGTGCCCTTCATCCTGCTGTTCACGGTGGCCGCCTGGATCTGGATGAACGACATCGCCTCGGCGAAGGCGAGCTTTAAGGACCAGTCGGTGATCTTCCGGCGCAAGCACCAGTGGCTGATGAGCTGGCTCTACATCGCCACCTTCGGCTCCTTCATCGGCTACTCGGCGGGCTTCCCGCTGCTGATCGCCAACCAGTTCCCGGCGGTGGATGGCGTCCAGTACGCCTTCCTCGGCCCCATGGTGGGGGCCCTGATCCGTCCGGTGGGGGGCTGGATGGCCGACAAGCTGGGCGGGGCCTCGGTGACCTTCTGGAACTTCGTGGTCATGATCGCAGCGGTGTTCGGGGTGATCTACTTCCTGCCGCTGGGGGACAGCGCCGGCAGCTTCTGGGGCTTTTTCGCCATGTTCATGGTGCTGTTCGTGACCACGGGCATCGGCAACGGCTCCACCTTCCGGATGATCCCGGTGATCTTCCGCACCCAGCACGAGCGCTGGAGCGCCGGGAAAGGCGGGCAGGCCGAGCAGGAGGCCGTCCGCAACGCCAACAAGGAGTCGGCGGCGACGCTGGGCTTTTCCTCGGCGCTGGCGGCCTACGGGGCCTTCATCATCCCCAAGGCCTACGGCACCTCCATCAGCCTCACCGGGGGCCCGGCCATGGCGCTGTACGGCTTCATCGCCTTCTACCTCACCTGCCTGGCGGTGACCTGGTGGTTCTACTACCGGAAGAACGCCGAGGTGCCCTGTTAGGCGCCCTGGGAACGGGAACGGTGCAAGGGCGCGGGGCCGGACCCTTCGGGGTCCGGCCTTTTTTTTGGGCGGTTTCCGCGATCGGGATAGGGACCTACCCGTACGAGTAGGTGGGAATACTCCCATTCGGGACCACAGACCTACTCTTCACGGTTCTATCCCCGGTTTGCGGAAGTTTCTACCTTTATACCCAAGGTAAACGCATCCCGGTCCCGGGCCCCGGCGGGGAGAACATCAGGGGCTTCGGCCGGCAGCGGCTAAGGAGTCAGTAATGGGTGATTTTTTGGATCGTCTGCGGTTCTTCAGCAAGAACGGCGAGGAGTTCGCCGGCGGCTGGGGGCAGGTGTCGGACGAGGATCGGGCCTGGGAGGATACCTATCGCAACCGCTTCCAGCACGACAAGGTGGTGCGCACCACCCACGGGGTGAACTGCACGGGTAGCTGCAGCTGGAAGGTGTTCGTCAAGAACGGCCTGATCACCTGGGAGATGCAGCAGACCGACTACCCCCGCACCCGGCCGGACCTGCCCAACCACGAGCCGCGCGGCTGCCAGCGGGGGGCGAGCTTCTCCTGGTACGAGTACAGCCCCCACCGCATCAAGCACCCCCTGGTGCGCGGCCGGCTCCTGGAGATGTATCGGCGCGAGCGCCAGACCAAGGACCCGGTGGAGGCCTGGGCGTCCATCGTTGAGGAGCCCGAGAAGGCCCGGTCCTACAAGCGGGTCCGGGGGCTGGGCGGTTTCGTCCGCTCCAGCTGGGATGAGGTCCTGGAGGTGATCGCCGCGGCCAACGTCTACACCACCAAGGAGCACGGCCCGGACCGGGTGAACGGTTTCTCCCCCATCCCGGCCATGTCCATGCTCAGCTACGCGGCCGGCTCCCGCTACCTTTCCCTGATCGGCGGCAACTGCCTGAGCTTCTACGACTGGTACTGCGACCTGCCCCCCTCCTCGCCGCAGGTGTGGGGCGAGCAGACCGACGTGCCCGAGTCCGCCGACTGGTACAACTCCACCTACCTCATCGTCACGGGCGCCAACCTGCCCATGACCCGGACCCCGGACGCCCACTTCTACGCCGAGGCCCGCTACAAGGGCACCAAGGTGGTGTCCATGGCCCCGGATTACGCCGAGTACGTGAAGTTCGCCGACCTGTGGATGCCGGTGAAGCAGGGCACCGACGCCGCGGCCTTCCTGGCCATGGGCCACGTGGCCCTGAAGGAATTCCACCTGGAGCGGCAGGATCCCTACTTCCACGACTACGTGAAGCGCTACACCGACATGCCCATGGTGGTGCGCCTGGAGGAGGACGCCGACGGCACCCACCGGCCCGGCCGGCTGCTGCGTGCCGCCGACTTCGACGACGCCCTCGGCGAGGCCAACAACCCCGAGTGGAAGACCATCGTCTACGACCAGAAGGGCGGCGGGTACGCCGCGCCCAACGGTTCCATCGGCTTCCGCTGGGGCGAGGACGGCAAGTGGAACCTGGAGCAGGAGGCCGGCGGCCGCGAGATCGACGCGGCGCTCTCCTTCATCGACGGCTGCGACGAGACCGTCCCGGTGGCCTTCCCCCACTTCGCCGAAAACGAGCCCGAGGAGCTGGCGCGCAACGTGCCGGTGCGCACCCTGGAGATCAACGGCGAGACCGTGCGCGTGACCACGGTGTTCGACCTGCAGGCCTCCCAGTACGGCGTGGACCGCGGGATCGGGGGCGGCAACGTGGCCGCCAGCTACGACGACGCGGAGGTGGCCTACACCCCGGCGTGGGCGGAGAAGGTCACCGGGGTCAAGAAGGCGGACCTGATCCGCACCGGCAGGGAGTTCGCCGACAACGCCGCCAAGACCCACGGCAAATCCATGGTGATCCTCGGCGCGGCGATCAACCACTGGTACCACAACGACATGAACTACCGCGCCATCATGAACCTGCTGCACCTGTGCGGCTGCGTTGGGCAGTCCGGCGGCGGGTGGGCGCACTACGTGGGCCAGGAGAAGCTGCGGCCGCAGGCCGGCTGGGCCCCCATCGCCTTCGGCCTCGACTGGCACCGGCCGCCGCGCCACATGAACGGCACCACCTTCTACTACTTCCACACCGACCAGTGGCGCTACGAGACCATCGACCCCAACGAGCTCAAGGTCCCCGGCGCCCGGGACAAGGACGGCGGCTATCAGCTGGCGGACTACAACGTGGTGGCCCAGCGCCTGGGCTGGCTGCCCTCGGCGCCGCACTTCAACGAGAACCCCCTGGAGACCGTGCGCAAGGCCGAGGCGGCCGGCGCCACCACCGAGGAAGAGGTGGCCAACCAGGTGGTGGAGCGGCTGAAGTCCGGCGACCTGCGCTTCGCCAGCGAGGACATCGACGCCCCGAATAGCTTCCCCCGCAACCTGTTCGTGTGGCGGTCCAACCTGCTCGGCTGCTCGGCCAAGGGCCACGAGTACTTCCTCAAGCACCTGCTGGGCACCCAGAACGGCGTCATGAACGAGGCCGACGCCCCGGCGGGTCGGCCCGAGGAGATCGAGTGGCACGAGGAGGCCCCCACCGGGAAGCTCGACCTGCTGGTGGACATCAACTTCCGCATGAACTCCACCGGCCTGCACTCCGACATCGTTCTGCCCACGGCCACCTGGTACGAGAAGAACGACCTCAACACCTCCGACATGCACCCCTTCATCCACCCGCTCTCGGAGGTGGTGAACCCGCTGTGGGAGAGCCGGAGCGACTGGGACATCTTCAAGGCCCTGTCGGCCAAGTTCGGTGAGCTGGCCGCCGACCACCTGGGCACGCAAAAGGACCTGGTGGCCATGCCCATGCAGCACGACACGGCGGGAGAGATCGCCCAGCCCTTCGAGGTGCGGGACTGGAAGAAGGGCGAGTGCGAGCCCATCCCCGGCAAGACGCTGCCCCACCTCAAGCTCGTGGAGCGCGATTTCGCCAACACCGGGCACAAGTTCATCAGCCTCGGCCCCTTGATGGAGCAGGCCGGCAACGCGGTGAAGGGCGTGGCCTGGGAGACCGGCGAGGAGATCGAGGAGCTGCGCCACCACATCGGCACGGTGAAGACCGAAGGCGTGGGCAAGGGCCAGCCCTCCCTGGAGTCGGACGTCCAGGCGGCGGACGCGCTGATGACCATGGCCCCCGAGACCAACGGCGAGGTGGCCCACCGCACCTGGTCCCTGCTGTCCAAGAAGACCGGGCGCGACCACACCCACCTGGCCGCCGACCGGCGCGGCGACAAGATCCACTTCCGCGACATCCAGGCGCAGCCGCGCAAGATCATCACCGCCCACACCTGGTCGGGCCTGGAGTCGGAGGAGGTGAGCTACACCCAGGGCTACACCAACATCCACGAGCTGATCCCCTTCCGGACCCTCACGGGCCGGGCGCAGTTCTACCAGGACCACGAGTGGATGCGGGACTTCGGCGAGGCCTTCTGCGCCTACCGGCCGGCGGTGGACATGCAGTCCATCCAGCGCCGCTCCGCCGGCAGCCGCGACAACCCCAATCCGGGGGTGGTGCTCAACTGGATCACGCCGCACTCCAAGTGGGGCATCCACAGCACCTACAACGACAACCACCGGATGCTGACCCTCGGGCGCGGCGGGCCCATCGTCTGGATCTCCGAGGTGGACGCGGAGAAGGCGGGGATCAGCGACAACGACTGGGTGGAGGCGGCCAACGGCAACGGCGCCACCATGGCCCGGGCGGTGGTCAGCCAGCGGATCCCCGAGGGCATGGCCATGATGTACCACGCCCAGGAGAAGAACGTGAACGTGCCGGGCTCGCGGAGCACCGGCAAGCGGGGCGGCATCCTCAACAGCGTCACCCGCGTCACCGTCAAGCCCACCCACATGATCGGCGGCTACGCCCACCTGAGCTACTTCTTCAACTACTACGGCACGGTGGGCTCCCAGCGCGACGAGTTCGTGGTGGTGCGTCGGGTGGACCAGGTGGATTGGCTGGAAGGGCCGCTGACCGAGGAGCGCGAGAAGGCCACCGACGTCCCGGGGCGCTAGGCCCCGGCGGCGCCGGATGTCCCCCGCTTAGCGAGACACAGGAGAGACGCCATGCGAGTCCGCGCACAGATGATGATGGTGATGAACCTCGATAAATGCATCGGGTGCCACACCTGCTCGGTGGTCTGCAAGAACACCTGGACCAACCGCAAGGGCATGGAATACGCCTGGTTCAACAACGTCGAGTCCAAGCCGGGCATCGGCTACCCCAAGGAGTGGGAGAACCAGGACAAGTGGAAGGGCGGCTGGACCCGGATCAACGGCAAGCTGGAGCTGCGCGCCGGCGGCCGCGGCCGCAAGCTGGCCAGCATCTTCCACAACCCCAATCTGCCCACCATCGACGAGTACTACGAGCCGTACACCTACGACTACCAGAACCTGGTGGATTCCGGGTACAAGGAGGCCACCCCCACCGCCCGGCCGGTCTCCATGATCACCGAGGAGAAGATGGACAAGGTGGAGTGGGGGCCCAACTGGGAGGATGACCTTGGGGGGCCCTTCGAGGCCCGCAGCAAGGACAAGAACTTCGAGGGCGTCGACAAGGCGGTTTACAAGGAGTTCGAGAATACCTTCCACATGTACCTGCCGCGCGCCTGCAACCACTGCGCGAACCCGGCCTGCGTCGCCAGCTGCCCCTCCGGCGCCCTGTACAAGCGCGACGAGGACGGCATCGTCCTGGTGGACCAGGAGCAGTGCCGCGGCTGGCGCTTCTGCGTCTCCGGCTGCCCCTACAAGAAGGTCTACTTCAACTGGGCCACCGGCAAGTCGGAGAAGTGCATCGGCTGCTACCCCCGCGTGGAGTCGGGCATGCCGCCGGCCTGCGTGGAATCCTGCGTGGGCCGGATCCGCTCCTACGGGGTGGTGCTCTACGACGCCGACCGCATCGAGGAGGTGGCCGCCACGGCCCGCGAGGAGGACCTCTACGAGGCCCAGCGGGACCTGTTCCTGGACCCCTACGACCCGGAGGTGCAGCGGGCGGCGGCGGAGGCCGGCATCAAGCACGAATGGATCGAGGCGGCGCAGCATTCGCCCGTCTACAAGATGGCGGTGGAATGGCGCGTGGCCTTCCCGCTCCATCCGGAGTTCCGCACCCTGCCCATGATCTGGTACGTGCCGCCGCTGTCGCCGGTGCAGACCCAGATCGACCAGGGCACCCTGCCCACCGAGGACGACGGGGTCATCCCCCGCTCCGAGGCCATGCGCACCCCGGTCAAGTACCTGGCCAACCTGTTTACCGCCGGCGACGAGGGCGCCATGAAGGGGGCCCTGGACCGCATGATCGCCATGCGCAGCTACCACCGCGCCCTGAACGTGGACGGCAAGGCCAACACGGCGGTGCTGGACAAGGTGGGGCTCACGGAGGACCAGGCCCGGGACATGTACCGCTACATGGCCATCGCCAACTACGAGGACCGCTTCGTGGTGCCCATCAGCGCCCGCGAGGTCATCCACGAGTACGACGAGACCTACGCGGCCCAGGGAGCGTCCGGCTTCGACCAGGCCTTCCCCGAGATCTACGTCCACGACGACTGAAGCGGAGGCCCGCAATGCAACGATACAAACTGCTATCCGCCCTGCTCGATTACCCCACCGCCGAGCTGCAGGCCGCCGCGCCGGAGCTCTGGGAGGTGATGGAGGAGGACCCCGGCCTGACCGAGGCGGACCGCGCCGGACTGCGGACCCTGATCCGGGAGCTGGCGGAGACCGACCTGCTAACGGCCCAGGAGGCCTATTCCGGCCTCTTCGACCTGGGGGAAAAGGTCCACCTGCACATGACCCATTTCCGCCACGGCGATACCCAGGAGCGGGGCCAGCAGCTGGTGGCCATGGACCAGTTCTACCGGGCCCACGGCTTCGTGGGCGAGCGGGTGGAGGTCCCGGACTACCTGCCCCTGATGCTGGAGTTCGCCGGGGAGCGGTCGGAGGCCGGCGAGAGCCTGCTGGCCGAGTTCGTGGACATCTACGAAGAGCTGGAGGCGAAGCTGGCGGAGGCCGAAAGCCCCTATGCGGCGGTGTTCACGGTCCTGAAGAACCACGTGCGCCCGCCGGTGGCCGCCTGAAAGGAGCCTTCCCATGGAGACCCTGCACCACATCCTGTTCGGGATTTATCCCTACATCGCGCTGGCCACCTTCCTGGTGGGAAGCGTGCTCACGTACAACCACAAGCAGCGGCGCTGGGGCAGCAAGTCCAGCCAGCTTCTGGAGGGGGACCGCCTGCGGATGGCCAGCATCCTCTTCCACAGCGGCATCCTCCTGCTGTTCTTCGGCCACCTCGTGGGCCTGCTGACGCCGCCCGAGCTGTTCCACGCCCTGGGCATCTCCGCGGCGGCCAAGCAGCAGCTGGCCATGACCGCCGGCGGCATCTTCGGGACCATGTGCCTGATCGGCCTGGCCATGCTTATCCACCGGCGCATGACCAACCGGCGGGTCTACAAGAACTCCTCCGGCATGGACATCTTCATCCTCTGGCTGCTGCTGGCGACCCTGTTGCTCGGCCTGGTGACCATTCCCGTGTCGGCGTCCCATCCCGAGGGCCACGTCATGGAGCAGCTCATGCACTGGGCGCAGGCCATCGTGACCCTGCGGCCGGCCTCCCACCTGCTGCTGGAGGTGTCCTTCCTCTACAAGCTGCACATCCTGTTCGGGCTGACGGTGTTCCTGGTGTTCCCCTTCTCCCGGCTGGTGCACATCTGGTCCGCACCGGTGGGCTACATCAACCGGCCCTACCAGCTGGTGCGGCGGCGCGTGCAGCACACGTAATACCCGCAGGCCGGCCCTTCCCCTCCGGCGCGGGTAGCCCGGGCGGCAACGCCCGGGCTTTTTTGTTTTGCATCTCGGGACCGGAACCGCCGCCGGGGCGGGCGTCGAGGTACGCCGCTCCTACTCCTCCACCAGGCCGTGGCGGGTGGCCAGGATGGCCGCGGAGACCCGGGAGCCGACGCCCAGCTTGCGCAGCAGGTTCTTGACGTGGAGCTTGACGGTGTCGGGGCTGATGTCGAGGGCCCGGGCGATGGCCTTGTTGCTCTCGCCGAGGGCGATGTGGCGCAGGATCTCCCGCTCGCGGGGGGTGAGCTCGTCGAGGGGGCCGACGTCCTCCTCCCGGTCCTCGCCCCGCACCACCTGGGCCAGGGAGCCCGTCAGGCTGGGGGCGATCACGGTCTCGCCCGCCAGGACCCGGTCCAGGGAGCGGTTGAGCTCCGCGGGCTCGGCGTCCTTGAGGAGGTAGCCGGAGGCCCCGGAGCGCAGGGCGGCCACCAGGTCCTCCTCGTCGTCGCTCACGGTGAGCATCACCACCCGCCCCTCGATGCCCGCGTCCACCAGGCGGCGCAGGGTCTCCAGGCCGTCCATGCCGGGCATCTTGAGGTCGAGCAGGACGATGTCCGGCCGCAGCTCGGGCACCCGCTCCAGGGCTTCCGCCCCGGAGCTGGCCATGCCCACCACCTCCAGGTCGGCGCGCTTCTCCAGCAGGCTCTCCAGGCCGCCGCGGAACAGGCTATGGTCGTCAACCAGGAACACGCGCAAGGCTCGCTGCCTCCCCATCGTTGGGATCCGTTCGGCCCCGGGGGAAGGTCAGCAGGACCTGGACGCCCTCCCCGGGCTCGCCTTCAATCTCCACCCGGCCACCCACCCGGCCGGCCCGTTCGCGCATGATGGACAGCCCGAAGTGGGCGCGGTCGTCGGCGTCCACGGCGTCCACGTCCATGCCGCGACCGTCGTCCTCCACCAGGATGTGGTAGGTGTCGTCCTTCTCCTGGACCATGATCCGCACGTTCTCCGCCTGCGCGTGCTTGCGGACGTTGGCCAGGGCCTCCTGGACGATGTGGAACACCTGGATCTCGCCGTCGGGGTCCAGATCCAGGTCGTGGTTGAGCCCCTGTAGGTAGACGGGCACCCCGGTCTGCTCGTGGAAGGTGGCCACCAGGCTCTTGAGGGCCGGCACCAGGCCGCGCTCGTCGATGCGGGTGCGGAAGTGGGTGAGCAGCTCGCGCAGGTTGCTGTAGCCCGATTCCACCCCCTTGCGGACCTTGAAGACCAGCTCCCGGCTGGTGTCCAGGTTCCCCTTCTCCAGCTCCTCCTCCAGCATCCAGGTCTGGAGCTTCACCGACGCCAGGCACTGGGCGATGGAATCGTGCAGCTCGGCGGCGAGCAGGTTGCGCTCCTCCATGAGGGAGGTGCGCTGGGCCTCGGTGGTGAGGCGGCGGTTCTTGATGGCCAGGCCCACGTGGTTGGCCACCGTCTCCAGCAGGGACTCGATGCCCTGCTGGTGGGGCTGTTGGGGGGTGCCGAAGAGGGTGAACAGGCCCAGCACCTGGTCCTTGTACTTGATGGGCACGGCGTACATGCCCGCCTCCCGGGCGCAGGGCAGGGAGCCGCCCATCTGGGCCTCGCAGGGGGCGAGGTCGTCGCGTTGGCCCAGACTGCCCGCCCGGGCGCTCTGGCCGCACAGGCAGCGGTCCAGGGAGACCAGGTCCTCCCCGTGCAGCATCTCGGGGTCCAGGCCCCGGGAGGCCACCAGGCGCATGCGGTCGTCCCCGGTGACCAGCCGCACCATGCCGGCTTCGGACTCGGTGACGTCCACGATCTGCCCCAGGGCCTGGTCCAGGAGCTCCTCCACCGGCAGGTTGGTCTGCAGGCTGGAGGCGATCTCGTAAAGCATGGCCAGGCGCAGGTTGCGGTGCTGGAGGGAGCGGGTCTGCTCCGCCACCTGGGCGTCCAGATCGCTCTTCAGGGACTTGAGCTCCTCGGCCATGTCGTTGAAGGCTCCGGCGAGCTGGTCCACCTCCTCGGTGTCGGCGCGCGGGACGCGGCAGGATTCCAGGTCGCCGGTGGCGAGCTGGCGCGCGCAGTCCCGCAGGCCCTGCAGGGGCCGGGTGAGGTAGTGGCGAGTGCGCTGGAAGCTCACCACCCCCACCAGGATGGCGATGACGGTGAAGCCCAGCAGGCTCAGGTAGTAGCGCTGCAGCTTGGTGGCGGAGCTTTCCTGGAGGTGGCCCACGTAGGTGTCCACCCGCCCCACGAAGCCCGCCAAGTGCTCGTTGTAGGCCTCGACCACCCCCTGGTCGAGGCCGGCGGGGGAGTCGGGGAGCAGGTCCTTGCGGGCCAGCCAGCGGGCCCGGATGTCGGCGAGGGTGGGCCCGGTCTGGCGGGGCAGGGAGATGGAGGCCGGGAAGCCCTGGTCCAGGTAGCCGGTCTGCTCCTTCAGCCGGCGGTCGTAGGCGGAGAGGTCCTCCTGGATGCGCTCCCAGAGCCGCTGGCGGCGCTCGCCGGTGCTGTCGGCGGCTAGGGTCAGGTTGTGGCCGATGCGGTAGGCCTGCATGCGCAGCTTGCCGGCCTCGTTGATGGCCTCCGCCTCGCCGTGAAGCTGGTCGGTGATGGACACCCCCACCACGATCAGCGCCAGGGCGAGGCCGAGCCCGGCGATGAGCATGCCGGCCAGGCGGTTGCCCACCGAGGGCCGTCCCAGGCCGGGGAGGCGGTGGCGGCGGGCGAAGAGGCGGTTCAGGCGCTCCATGGGGGGTCCCCGGGTTGGGAGGGGGCGGTGCCCACCGCCCGGAACGGGTGGTCGGCCCGGACGTCGGCGGCGAGCCCATCGAGGGCGGCCTCTTCGGCGGGGCTCTGGGCGGTCAGCAGGACGCCGGATGGCTGGGGGAAGCGCATTTCCACCTCGCGGGACCGGGCGGCAGAAGGCTGATCTGCCAGTCAGTTAGTTTGGGGAGAACCCCAGGAGTTCCGGAATGATCCGGATCAATGGGAGGAAACAAAAAGCCGGACGGCGCGTGCGCGCCGTCCGGCGGCCGGGGGAGGGGCCCCGGTTGGCAAATCCCGCCGGGCTCAGCGCCCGGCCCGCTCCAGGCGGCATTGGCGGAAGTGCTTGCCCAGGGTGATCACAAACTGCAGCACCTCCTGGGTCTCCTTCTGCTTCATGATGTGCAGCAGCCCGCGCAGCCCGCCCTTGGCCTCCGGCTGGTCCGGCATCTCCGCCACGGCCCCCTGCACGCACCGCAGCAGGTCCTCCGTCATGTGCATCTGCTGGAGCTGGTCGATTAGCTCCACCGCGCGTGGCAGCTCGGCGGCGAAGCGGTCGATCACCTCCGGGGAGAGCTGGGTCATGAGGCGGTTGAGGGCCGGGGCCGCCTCGATCAGGCGGTCGAGGAGCCCCGAGGACTGCAGCCGGTCCAGCAGGGCCATGGCCTCGGCGGCGTTGCCCGCCAGGCGCCCGATCATCTCGTCGGTGAGGGCCTCCTGGGCGGCGCCGAACAGCCGCGCCAGGCTGGCCATGCGCTCGAGGTCGCCGTTCTCCACCATGCACTGGATGGTGGGCAGCATCCGGTCCAGGTTGGCCCGGTTGAGCTTGTCCAGCAGGTCCAGGCCGTCCCCGGCGGTGGTGGCCAGCCGGCCGATCATCTCGTCGGTGACCGCCTCCTGCGCCGACCCCAGCAGGCGGGCGAAGTCCGCCAGCCGCTGCAGGTCGCCGTTGTCCACCATGCGCTCCAGGACGGGCACCGCCCGCCCCAGCTCGGCCCGGTTGACCCGGTCCAGCAGGTCCATGGTCTCGCCGGCGGTGCCCGCGAGGCGACCAACCATTTCGTCGGTGAGCGCCTCCTCCCCGGCTCCCACCACGCGGGCGAGGGCGGCGAGGCGCTCCAGATCGCCGCTGTGGACCAGCCGCTCCAAAACCGGCAGGGCGGCGTCCAGGTCCGAACGGTTGACCTTGTCCAGGAGGTCGAGCACCTGGCTGGCCGTCTCGGCGAGGCGGCTCACCATCTCGTCGGTGAGGGCCTCCTTACCCGCCTGGCCCAGGTGGCGGAGCGGCTCCGCCACCTCCGGGGCCTGTTCGTCGGCGTCGGCTACCTTGTTCATGGCTGTGCCTCCCTAGAGCAGCCCGCGCACCGAGTTCCAGTACAGCTGGTTGTAGGCCAGCTTGAACCAGTGGACCGTCTCCGTGGGCGGCTGCGGGTCGGGCGGGGTGGTGTAGTTGAAGGAGGCGAAGGTGGCCCGGTCCTTGCCCGCCTCGATGAAGCAGAAGACCTTGCCGTCGTAGTCCCGCACCCGCCGGCCGTGCTTGACCTGAGCGGCGATGTTCTCGCCGAGGACCTCCGCCTCGTAGTGGGCGGTGGAGCCGGCCTTGGAGATGGGCAGGTTGGTGGTGTCGCCGAGCACGAAGGCGTTGTCGTGGCCTTCCACGTTGAGGGTGGCGCGGTCGGTGGGGATCCAGCCGCTGGTGCCCAGCTCGTTGCTCTCGATGGTGTCCATGCCCTTGTGGGGCGGGATGGCGATGAGCAGGTCGTAGTCGAGGGTGGAGCCTTCCTCGCTGTGCACCTGCCGGCTGTCGCCGTCCACCTCCTTGGGGTTGAACAGGGTCTCGTACTCGATGCCGAGGCGGTCGAACTCCTTCTCCGCCCACTTGCCCACGTTCACCAGCGAGTGCAGTCGCCCGATCGGGTAGGTGTACTTGAAGGACACCTGGTCCAGAATGCCGCGGTCCTTGAAGTAGTCGTGCATCATGAAGGTGATCTCGAGGGGGACCATGGGGCATTTGTGCGGCACCCCGGTCACTATGGCTACATTGCCGCCCTCGAAGCTGGACAGGGCCTCCCAGGTCTTGAGGGCCGCCTCCTCGGTGTAGACGTGGTGGCCGTGCTCCAGCAGGCCGGGGATGTTGTCCGGCTTGGCCTGGGAGCCGGTGGCGATGGCGATGTAGTCGTAGTCGTAGGTCTTGCCGCTGACGGTCGCGACCTGGTTGTTGTCCAGGTGGAAGGACTCCACCGGGTCGACGTGGAACTCGATGCCGGGCTCCAGGAGGCTGGCCTGGTCGCGGTAGAGCTCGTCGGGCATGGCCTTGCCGAAGGCCACGTAGAGCAGGCCGGGCTGGTACATGTGCTGGTCCGAGGCGGAGAGCATGGTGATTTTCACATCGCCCTTGTCCAGCTCCCTGCGCAGCCGCCGGGCGAGGTTGTTGGCGAGGATGGTGCCGCCCATCCCGCCGCCGACGATCAGGATCTTCTTCATGGCGTCAGGCTCCTTGGTTGCGTGGGGGACCGCTATTTCGCCTTGCGGGCGCGGATGTGGTAGACGCCTTCCTCCTGGAAGTTGTCCACCATCTCGTGGCCCACCTTTTCCAGCCATTCCGGCACGTCGTTGGCGGAGCCTTCGTCGGTGGACAGCACCTCCACCTCGTCGCCCACCTCGACCTCCTTCATGGCGGCGATCAGCTCCATCAGGGGGCCCGGGCAGAAGGAGCCGCGGGCATCGACGATCTTGGTCTCGCTCATCGGTGCTCCCGAATCGGTTTGGCAGTGGTCTAGAAGGTGAGGACGGTGGCGTCCTCGAAATCGCTCATGAACTTGGTCAGGCCGAGGGGCTTCTCGAGCATGGGGTTCAGGTCGTCCTCCCCGGCCTCGAGGATGTCCACGGCCATGGAGCAGGGGTAGATCTTCGCCCCGCCGAGCTCGGCGGCCTGCTCGAACAGGTCCATGAAGTGCGGGGCGCCCTTCTCCGCCAGGAGGCGGCCCATCTCGCCGTCGTGCGGGGCCTCTTCCCGCTCTCGTCCCTGGATGAAGTAGGTCATGGCGTTCATGGACAGGAATACGGTGACCTCGGTGCCGGAAACGGAGCCCACGGAGGCCATCATGGCGGCCATCTGGAGCTGCTCCCGGGAGCCGGAGGTCACGATCAGAGCCAGCTTGTCGGCCATGGGTCATCGAACCTCGGTAGTGGGATGAATCTTTGGGGGTTTCGGTGTACGCTCGGTGTTCGGCCCGGTGGGGCGGGGGAGGCCGCCCCGGGCCGAATGTCCGCTTCGGATGCGCGTCAGGGGCTGGTTAGGCAAGGCCTGTGCCATTCGCCTAACCTTTTGATAAACAGGGAAAAGCCTTCTATGTCGGAGGGGCTGACAGGTGGCAGTCCTGCCACTCTGTCATGTCAATCCGTCAGCCAGGGCGGTGCCTAGGAGGGACCCCGACATGCATCCGACCCCGGATCCGGTCATCCAGTCGCTGATCGACGCCCAGGAGGGGCCGTTCGTCCTCATCGACGGGGACTACCGGGTGGTGGCGGCCAACACCGCCTACCGGGAGGCCTACGGGCTGGGCGCGGACGAGCCCATCGTGGGGCGGCGCTGCTACGAGGTCTCCCACCACCTTGACCACCCCTGCCACCTCGACGGCGAGGACTGCCCCCACCGGCGGGTCTTCGAGACCCAGCGCCAGCACGTGGTTCTGCATACCCATTACGACCGGAGCGGCCGCGCCGAGCACGTGCGCATCAAGGGCCATCCCGTGGCCGGTCCCGGCGGCGAGCGGTTGGTGGGGGAGGCCATCACCCGCCTGGCGGGCACCGAGGACATGGACTGCGAGGAGATGCGCCTGATCGGCAACTCGCCGGCGCTGCTGCGGGCGGTGGACAAGCTCACCCAGGTGGCCCAAAGCGATCTCGGCATCCTGCTGCTCGGGGAGAGCGGGGTGGGGAAGGACCTGGCCGCGCGCTACGTCCACAGCCGGAGCCCCCGCCGGGAGGGGCCGTTCCAGGTGGTGGACTGCTCCACCCTCAACGGCGAGCTGTTCGAGAGCGAGATCTTCGGCCACGAGCCGGGGGCCTTCACCGGCTGCGTGGGACGCAAGCAGGGCCTGTTCGAGCTGGCCGACGGCGGCACCCTGTTCCTCGACGAGGTCGGCGAGCTGCCCCTGGCCATGCAGGCCAAGCTGCTGCGGGCCCTGGAGTCGGGGCAGTTCCGGCGGCTGGGGGCCGAGGAGGCGGGCAGCGCGGACGTGCGCGTCGTCACCGCCACCAACCGGGACCTGGCGGCCATGGTCCGCGAGGGCACCTTCCGCGAGGACCTCTACTACCGGCTGGCCTGCATCACCATCCAGCTGCCCTCCCTGCGCGAGCGCCGCGAGGACATCCCGGCCCTGGCGGAGGCCCTGCTCACCCGCATCAACCGCGCCAACGGCACCCACTGCACGCTGTCCTCGGCCGCCCTGGAGCGCCTGTCCGCCTACGACTTCCCGGGCAACATCCGCGAGCTGCGCAACATCCTGCAGCGCGCCGTGGCCCTGTGCAGCGGCGGGGTGATCGGGGTGGAAGAGCTGGGGCTGGAGGGCGAGTCCGTCCCCGTGGAGCGGTACCGGGCCGCCGCCCCCCCGTCCCTCCGCGAGCTGGAGCTGCGCTCGATCCAGGAGCTCCTGGAGCGCTACGAGGGCCGGCGCAAGCCCGTGGCGGAGGCCCTGGGCATGAGCGAGCGCACCCTGTACCGCAAGCTGAAGCGGTATGGGCTGAACTGAGACGGCCCGCAACGGCCAAGATTTCCCGCCCCCGAGCGTTTGCCCCGCTCCCCGCGCGCGACTACCATTACGGCCATGAAAACGCCCGTCACCACCCGTTTCGCGCCGAGCCCCACCGGCGCCATGCACCTGGGCAACGCCCGGACCGCCCTCTTCAACTGGCTGCTGGCCCATTCGGCCGGTGGCCGGTTCGTCCTGCGCCTGGAGGACACCGACCAGGAACGCAGTCGGCCCGAGCTGGCGGAGGCCCTGCTCGACGACCTGCGCTGGCTGGGTCTGGATTGGGACGCCGGCCCCGGCGCCGAGGACGAGCACGGCCCCTACGCCCAGTCCGAGCGCGGCGGGGTCTACGCCGGCTACTACGAGAAGCTCGAAGAGGCCGGCAAGGCCTACCCCTGCTACTGCACCTCCGAGGAGCTGGAGGCGGTGCGCCGCGCCCAGCGCGCCCGGGGCGAGCCGCCGCGCTATCCCGGTCGGTGCCGCAACCTCACCGCCGAGGACCGCGAGCGCCTGGAGGCGGAAGGGCGCGAGGCCACCCTGCGCTTCCGTGTGGAGCCCGGCGAGATCGCCTTCGACGACCTGGTGCGCGGCCGCCAAACCTTCCACGGCGAGGAGATCGGCGACTTCATCATCCGCCGCTCCGACGGCACGCCGTCCTTCTTCTTCACCAACGCCGTGGACGACGCCCTGATGGGCGTGGACCGGGTGCTGCGCGGCGAGGACCACCTTACCAACACCCCGCGCCAGCTCCTGATCCTGGAGGAGCTGGGCCTGCCGGCGCCCACCTACGGCCACATCAACCTCATGGTGGGCGACGATGGCGCCCCGCTGTCCAAGCGCAACGGCAGCCGCTCCGTGGCGGAGCTGCGGGAGGCGGGCTACTTCCCCGAGGCGGTGAACAACTACCTCGCCCGCCTCGGCCACCACATGGAAGAGGGTGCCCTGCTGGCGCTCGGCGACCTGGCGGCGCAGTTCCACGCCGAGGGCCTGTCCCGCTCCCCCGCCAAGTTCGACGTGGAGCAGCTCGACCACTGGAACAAGGAGGCGGTGCACCACGCCGAGCCCGCGCGGCTGTGGCCGTGGCTGGAACCGGTCCTGGAGACGGATGTGCCGGAAGAGGCGCGGGAGGCCTGGCTGGCGGCGGTGCAGCCCAACCTGGAGCGCCCGAGCGACGCCGAGCAGTGGGCGCGGGTCTGCTTCGGGGAGGTGGAGAACAGCGAGGACGCCATCGCGGAGGTCGAGGGCGCCGATCCGACGCTGTGGGAGGGCGCCGAGGCCGCCCTGCAAGAAAACGGCACCGACTTCGCCGCCGTGCTGGAGTCCATCAAGGGCTCCACCGGTCTCAAGGGCAAGAAGCTCTTCAAGCCCCTGCGCGCCGCCCTTACCGGCCGCACCGCCGGCCCGGAGCTGGGCCCACTGCTGCCGCTCATGGGCCAGGAGCGTGCGCTGGCGCGGATCCGGGCGGCGAAAAAAGACGGTTAACCGCCAAGGACGCCAATACCGCCAAGAAGAAAAACCAACTGGCTATCCGGCTGGCCCGGGCAGGCGGCCATTGTGGGAGCGGCTATCAGCCGCGACATGCCCGGGGGCTCCGTTTGTCGCGGCCAATGGCCGCTCCCACAGAAGCCCGGCTCGGATTTTTTACTAGCTTCCTGAGCGAGCCGGATAGGCGGTTGCCAGAATAAGTTTGGCTGGTTTTTCTTGGCCGTTTCTTTTTCCCTTGGCGTGCTTGGCGTCCATGGCGGTTTAAAATGCCGTCCTGGCGGTTCAAATCTCTTTCAGGGAATCCCCATGACCCTCCACGTCTACAACAGCCTCACCCGGCAGAAGGAACGCTTCGAGCCCGCCGATCCCGCCCACGTGCGCATGTACGTGTGCGGCATGACGGTCTACGACGACTGCCACATGGGCCACGCCCGGGTCATGGTGGTGTTCGACGTGATCGTGCGCTACCTGCGCGCCCGGGGCTACGGGGTGGAGTACGTCCGCAACATCACGGACATCGACGACAAGATCATCGCCCGCGCCGCGGAGAACAACGAATCCGTGGAGGCGCTGACCGAGCGGGTCATCGCCCGCATGCACGAGGACCTCGACGCCCTCGGCGTGGTGCGCCCGGACGCCGAGCCCCGCGCCACCCAGTCCGTGGAGCAGATGATCGAGATGATCCAGGGCCTCATCGACCGCGGCTACGCCTACGCAACGGACAGCGGCGACGTATATTACGCGGTGCAGAAGTTCGCCAACTACGGCCGGCTGTCCGGGGAGTCCATCGAGGACCTGCGGGCGGGAGCGCGCGTGGAGGCGGAGCCGGACAAGCGCGACCCCCTGGACTTCGCCCTGTGGAAGGCCGCCAAGCCCGGCGAACCCGCCTGGGACGCCCCCTGGGGCAAGGGCCGGCCCGGCTGGCACATCGAGTGCAGCGCCATGTCCACCAACCACCTCGGCTGCACCCTGGACATCCACGGCGGCGGCGCCGACCTGCGCTTCCCCCACCACGAGAACGAGATCGCCCAGAGCGAGGCGGCGCTGGACTGCACCTTCGCCAAGTACTGGATCCACAACGGCTTCGTGCGGGTGGACGACGAGAAGATGGCCAAGTCCCTGGGCAACTTCTTCACCATCCGCGAGGTGATGGAGCAGTACGACCCGGAGATCCTGCGCTTCTTCCTCATGAGCAGCCACTACCGCAGCCCCCTCAACTACACCGAGGACAACCTGCGCGGCGCCACGGAGGGCCTGGAGCGGCTCTACACCGCCCTGGAGGATGTGGAGCCGGTGGTATATGAAGATCCCGACCACGTGGACGAGGACCTGCTGCCCTGGGTGGTGCGCTTCCGCACCGCCATGGACGACGACTTCAACACCCCCGAGGCCCTCGCCGCCCTGTTCGAGCTGGCCCGCGAGGTGAACAAGCGCAAGGAAGAAGACCCTGACGGCGCCCGGGCGGCGGCGGGCGCCCTTAAGCTCCTCGCCGGCTGGCTGGGCCTGCTGCAGCGCGATCCCAAAGCCTTCCTCCAGCGCGACACCGGCGGCTTCCCCGCCGAGGAGATCGAAAAGCTCATCGAGCAGCGCACCGAGGCGCGCAAGAGCAAGGACTTCGCCACCGCCGACGCCATCCGCGACCGCCTGGCCGCCAACGGCATCGAGCTGGAAGACCGCCCCGACGGCACCGTCTGGCGGCGGGGCTCTTCGTAGGGCGAACCGCCAAGGACGCCAAGACCGCCAAGAAACGGCGGAAAAGAGGCGGAACGGCGAAGATGGGGATGTTTCAGAAGCCGGTAGGAGCGGCGGCCCCCGCCGCGACCGCCAAAACGGGCCACAAACCCAAACCGAAGATGTAGGAGCGAGCTCCAGCTCGCGACCCGGTGGCTTCGCCCGGCTGCCGAATCGGCCCGTAGGAGCGACGGCCCCCGTCGCGACAACCAAACCGGGGCCCGAACCACACGTAGGAGCGGCCGTCCCGGCCGCGACCGATGTGCCTCGGACCCCAATCGCGGCCGGGACGGCCGCTCCTACACCCCTTTAAACCCCGGAGCCGCCCCCACCCATGACCTCCGCCACCCAAACCCTCGGCCCCGAAGGCCCCCTGGCGGAGGCCCTGGACAACTTCCAGCCCCGCCCGGAACAGCAGGAAATGGCGGCGGCCGTGGAGGACGCCCTGGCCAACCAGGGCACCCTGGTGGCCGAGGCGGGCACCGGCACCGGCAAGACCTTCGCCTACCTGGTGCCGGTGCTCCAATCCGAGCGCAAGGTGCTGGTGTCCACCGGCACCCGCAACCTCCAGGACCAGCTCTACCACCGCGACCTCCCCCTGCTGCGCCGCGCCCTGGGCGCCGACTTCCGCACCGCCCTGCTGAAGGGCCGCGCCAACTACCTCTGCATCCATCGCCTGGAGCGCGCCGTCTACCAGGAGCGCGAGCTCTCCGGCGAGCAGCGCGCCGACCTGGCGCGCATCCGCGAATGGGCCGGCCACACCACCCATGGCGACCGCGCCGAGGTGACGAGCCTCGCCGAGGACGCCGCCATCTGGCCGCGCGTCACCTCCACCAGCGACAACTGCCTGGGCACCGAGTGCGAGCACTACGACGACTGCTTCCTCATCCAGGCGCGCCGCCGCGCCCAGGAGGCGGACGTGGTGGTGGTCAACCACTACCTGTTCTGCGCCGACCTCAACCTCAAGAGCGAGGGGGTGGGGGAGCTGCTGCCCAAGGCGGACGCCGTGGTCTTCGACGAGGCCCACCAGCTCCCCGAGGCGGCCAGCCGCTTCTTCGGCACCGGCATCAGCAGCTACGGCCTGCGCGAGCTGGCCCGCGACAGCCGCGACGAGTTCGCCCAGGAGGCCGGCGACGACCCCCAGCTCCCCGAGGCCGCCCACGCCCTGGAGCGCGCCGCCGGCGACTGGCGCCGCGCCCTTGGCGAGGGCGACTGGCGGGGCGCCTGGAAGCCGGTGCTGGAGCAGCCCGCCCCCCGGCAGGCCTTCGACGCCCTGCGCGCAGCCGCCGACCGCCTGCAGAACGTCCTGGAGATCCACGCCGAGCGCGGCAAGGGCCTGGCGCGCTGCTTCGACCGGGCCAAGGACCTCAACGAGCGCCTGAACTTCCTATACGACGCCGATGATCCGGACTTCGTCTTCTGGATGGAGACCCGGGGGCGCGGCGCCTTCGTCCACGCCACGCCGCTGGAGGTGGCCGGGCCCTTCCAGCGCGCCACCGGCGGGGCCAAGGGCCAGGCCTGGGTGTTCACGTCTGCCACCCTGGCGGTGGGGGAGAGCTTCACCCACTTCTGCGCCCGCCTGGGCCTGCCCGGGGACGTGGCGACCCGCAAGTGGGAGTCGCCCTTCCACTTCGACGAGCAGGCCCGCCTCTACCACCCGCCGCGCCTGCCCGACCCCGGCAACCCCGCCTACACCGACCGCCTGCTGGACGCCGCCCTGCCGGTGGTGGCGGCCAGCCCCGGCGGCGCCTTCTTCCTGTTCACCAGCCACCGCGCCCTGCGCCAGGCGGCCCACCGCCTGCGCCGCGAGGGCCGCTTCCCCCTGCTGGTGCAGGGCGACGCCCCCCGCGACCACCTGATCCACCAGTTCCGGTCCAAGGGCAACGCCGTGCTGCTCGGCACCGGCAGCTTCTGGGAGGGGGTGGACGTGCGCGGCGCAGCCCTGTCCGTGGTGGTCATCGACAAGCTCCCCTTCCCGAGCCCGGCGGACCCGGTCATCGAGGCCCGCGACCGTTACCTGAAGGAAAAGGGCCTGGAGCCCTTCCCCCACGAGCACCTGCCCACCGCGGTCCTCACCCTAAAACAAGGCGCCGGCCGCCTCATCCGCGACGCCAGCGACGCCGGCGTCCTCATCATCGGCGACCCCCGACTCACCCGAAAGACCTACGGCAAGACCTTCCTCGCCAGCCTGCCCCCCATGCCCAGAACCTACGACCTAAACGAGGTAAAACGCTTCCTGGGCCAGGAGACGCCCGACGAAGCACCCGCCCCCACCCCGCAGTCCAATTATCGAGAGGAAGATTCCGGCGGAGCCGGGGAAGGGCAGGGAACCCTACTGTAGGAGCGGCCGTCCCGGCCGCGATTGCTGTGTGGGGTGCCCGTAGGAGCGACGGCCCCCGTCGCGACCACCCAATCAGGGCACGAACCCAAACCGACCGGTAGGAGCGACGGCCCCACGTCGCGACCACCTAATTCAGGCGCTTCGACGCGCTAAATGGATTTTTCCACTTTGCCGATGGGCGCCGCGAGCAGATAGATCATGGTGATGAAGGTCTGCTGGTTGCGGTACCCGCGGGCCCGCGCCCGGGCCGCCTGGAAGATGC